>CALLVG010000314.1 GCA_938010715.1 uncultured Saprospiraceae bacterium | reverse complement strand
ATGTGAGTATTCAGATGGAGAAGTTGGGATAGATAATAATGATGTTATAGGTAACAAATTTGGAAGTGATTTTACAGAAATAAAGGAAGAACTAAATGTTTATCCTAATCCTACATCTGGTGAATTAAATTTTGAAATTTCGATAAATGAAGAAAGATTTAAGAAAAATATTTTCCATCTAAAAATAGTTGATTTTTTAGGTAAAGAAGTGAAAAGTTTCTCCATCCAAAACGCTAAGAGTAGAATAAATTATAATTCTTCAGATATTCCAGAAGGAATATATTTAATCAATTTATTCGAGAATGACATGCTTCTCAAATCCAGAAAGATTACACTTATAAAGTAAACAATATATTGCCTCATGTGAAGAGAGAGCAAGAATATATCGGTTACAATATATTTACTACTGCAACTGTCATTGTAATGTAAATTTTAAAGGTTAATCAGAGGTGTATTTGAAGATACGCCTCTGATTTAACTATATTTATTATCTGAATACAGATTACTAATTGTACTTTTACATACGTCTCTATTAATTTGGTAAAAGCAATCGCATGTTAGAGGTTCTTCAAAAAAATAAATTGGTAAAAGTTGTTTTTGTCCCTGTTTTATTTTTCATAGCATTGGTTGTCTTTTCTATAAACTATGGCCATTATAAAAAAAGCTATAGATGGGATGCCGCAGGCTATTATGCTTATCTGCCTGCTATTGCTATCTTTAAAGACTTATCGTTTGATTTTCACAAAAAAGTAACTGGATTTCCCAAAGAAGAATTTGCAAGGGGAGAAACAACTAAGAAAATAAATAAATATGGTATCGGCTCAGCAATGCTGCAAGCACCTTTTTTTGCAGCTGGTCATATTTTTGCAAAAATTCGGAATTCAGAACAAAATGGTTTTTCGAAACCATATAAATTAATGATAGCTATTGGAGCTATCTTTTATGCGTCACTTGGTTTATTATTTTTGGGATTAGTCTTAAAAGAGAATTTTTCTCAGTTTACAGTAAATCTTACTCTTCTAAGCGTAGGTCTTGGCACTAACTTATTCTATTACACTACTGGTGAGTTAATGATGTCTCACGTTTATTCATTTTTTTTATTCAGTTTTTTGATGTGGCTCGGTTTAAAGTGGAAAAGAGATTTTGAGTCTAAGTATTTTTTTTTACTCTGTTTTGTAGGAGGATTAATAGGTGCAGCTAGATTGACGAATATCATTTTTTTAATTTTTCCGCTTCTCTGGGGAATAAAGGACTTAAAAGGAATAAAAGAGTTATTTGTACAAATTTTTTCTAATTATAAATTTACAATATTAAGTTTTTTTCTTTTTGCTATTCCTCTGATTCCTCAATTCCTTTATTTGTATACCCAAACAGGAAGTATTATTAATCCTTACGGAAAGGAGCCGTTTTTTTGGAACGACCCTTTAATTTTTAAAGTGTTGTTTAGTTATCGAAAAGGATGGTTCGTTTGGTCTCCAATTTTATTTTTTGCTTTAGCTGGTTGGTTCTTTGGAAAAAAACATCCTGCTCGTTTAGGTTTTTTACTATTTATGTTAGTGAATCTTTATATAATTTCTAGCTGGTGGTGTTGGTGGTATGGGGGCGGATTTGGAATGAGAGCATTAGTTGAATCTATTGCTCCAATGAGTATTGGTCTTGCATTATTTATAGAAAAATTTAGGAAAAAAAAAGCTGTTTTAATAATTTTTATTTGCTTTGGTATAGCTCTTAATTTGTTTCAATCTTACCAGTATCGAGAAGGAGTTATTCACTATGACGCAATGACTAAAGAATCATATTGGATAGTTTTTGGCAAGAAAGCACCTCTCTCAAAGGAAATCGAAGCAGAAAAGAAAAAAAACCTAAACATCACAAATGCAAAAAAAACCATGACAGACGCTAAATACAGAAGAGAGTTATAGGTTATACTTAACTATGCACCAAATAGCTCTAAAGCCGTCTTTCCACCCGATTTTTTTTCCTTCTTGATATGTTCTTCCTCTGTAAGAAATTCCAACTTCATAAATTCTAATATTAGGAATTTTAGCAATTTTAGCTGTTATTTCTGGTTCAAAGCCAAAACGAGATTCATTTAAGGTGATTGATTTGATAACCTCGGTTTTAAACAACTTGTAACAAGTTTCCATATCAGTTAAATTCAAATTAGTAAACATATTGGATAGAAAAGTTAGAAACTTATTACCTATACTATGCCAGAAGAAAAGTATTCTATGGGGATGTCCTCCCATGAAACGAGAACCATATACAATGTCTGCGAATCCTTCCAAAATAGGTTTTAGTAGTAGATTGTATTCTCTTGGATCATATTCTAAATCAGCATCTTGAATAATTAAATATTCTCCAGAAGCATGCTTTATTCCTGTTTGAATCGCAGCTCCCTTTCCTTTGTTGTGTTCGTGTTTAAAGTATTTAATATCTAAAATCGGAAAATTTTCTTTGAACTTAAATATTGTGTTTTCGGTTCGGTCAGATGACCAATCATTAACTACTATTATTTCCTTCCGAATTCCATCGTCTAAAACCACATTCTTGAGTTGTTCCAGAATTTGATAAATAGTGTCTTCCTCATTGTATGCGGGGATAATAATTGATAATTTTTTCAAAATAATAATTTATGAGCAAATATAATTTATTACATGGGCTTACAAAGCAATGACGAAATATAAAACGGCCGTTTTTTTGAGAAAGGGGAGGGGAGTTTTTCAGATTTTCGAAAATCGCCATTTTAGGCTTGCCTGAAAAATCTGTCAGTTTGATCGCTAAATGAGCCTGATTTTCAGAGTTAAATGAGCCTTTCAATTTTTCCAAATCTTGACTCCTTTGAGTTTGAGATATCGGTATAATGTTGGTTTTGAAATGCCAAGTTGCGAACAAATTTCTTGTATAGATAATTCACTTTCGTTGTAGAGTCTGGCTGCAAGAGTAGCCTTTTGTAACGCTTTTTGAGAAATTCCTTTTGGACGACCACCTTTTCTGCCTCGTGCTCTGGCTCTTGATAAACCGAATAATGTTTTCTCTCTTTGCACTTCACTTTTGAAGACTATGATGGCTTTAAGAATATCGTAGAAGTTTGGAGTCAAATTCTCCTTTGTAGAAATACCTTCGTCCAAGGTTACTAAAGTAATGTTTTGTTTTTCTAACCAATCACAAAATTCGATTAATTGTTTAAGACCTAAACAAAGTCTGCTAAGGCGGATGGTAACCAAGCTATCCCCTGAATTAAAAAAGTCCTTAATTTGGTCAAGTGGGAAATTTTCTTGTGGTGATATATCGTTTCCCATTACGATTACCTTTTCACAACCTGCATCTTTAAGTCGTTGAACTTGTGCTTCGCTTTGTTCAGGCGTTTCTCTAATCAGCCTTCGCAGATAGCCTATTTTCATCCTT
>CALLVG010000313.1 GCA_938010715.1 uncultured Saprospiraceae bacterium | reverse complement strand
GTTTTTTCAAACGAAAATCAAACTTCTGAAATCACCGTGGTGGACATTTTGGGTAAACCAATTTTCCGTAAGGCAGTAGAGTTGAATGAAGGTCATAATACCATTCCAATTGATTTAGAGAATCGAGGTACTGGAATGATGATGGTAAAAATGACGCCGTTTCATCCTTACTTGAGACAGATTCGGGTGATGAAGGTTAGGGATTAAAAGTAGAACTCCAATTTATTTGGGTTGAAAAGAGGAGCCATTTCGAGTTATGATTCGGAATGGCTCTTTTGTTTTCTAATTCATTCGATTTTAATATCATATTTCGCCAACAATCCACTCAGGTTTGAATTTGAAAACTTTGCTTTTGAAATTTTATTGATTTCTGGATTGAGATTGTAATTCATAGCTGAACGGAAATCAGCTCCTTCCAAATTTGTGTTTTCAAAAATAGCACCACTCAATTCACAGTTCTCAAAAATGGAGTTACTTAAATCAGCTTCTGTAAAATCGACTTCCTGCAAGTTACAATCTTTGAATTTAGTATCTGAAATTTTCCAACCATAAAAAGAAGCGAGATTCAATTGGCAATCCACAAAATTTACAGCAAACAAGAATTCATTACAATCCTCAAAATGTAAACCCATCAATCTACACTCCACAAAAGTTACGGTACGAAAAGCTGTTTTAATAATCTCTGCCATCGTAAAATCACAATTTGAAAATCGACAATCTTGAAAACTGATTTTAGAAATATCCGCTTTTGAAAAATTGCAGTTTTGGAAATTGCAGTTTTCATATTCGCCTTTTAGTAAAGGTGATTCTGAGAAGTTTCCGTCTTTAAATTCTTTATCACTGATGCATTTGCTCATAATGCCGTTTTTGCCGAGTTGCCATGGTTGCCGAGTTGTCATGGTTGCCGAGTTGCCATGGTTGCCATGGTTGCCAAGTTTTGCAACTACCGGCAACTTGGTAACAAAGGCAACTCTTTTTGTTAATTTCAAAAATACAAAAGTATTAGATTCATTCCAATATCAAACTAAACCCACCTCCCCAAAAACAACAAAAGCACAAAGACCAAACGCTCCTGTGCTCCTGTAGCAATTATTTAATGATTTTCCCACGAATGAATTCGTGGGCTGTGAACTAAACTTTTGCAGACTTCTTATAAGACTTCTTCTCAATTACCATCTTCGCAATCACCTCTTTCAAAATCTCAGAAGTACCGCCACCGATAGGGCCAAGGCGACTATCTCGTAGCATACGAGCCAACGGATATTCTTCCATATAACCGTACCCACCCAAAAACTGAAGGCAACTATAAATCACCTCATCAGCTACTTTGGTCGATTGTAATTTTGACATACAAGCCTCTTTTACAACATAAACGCCTTTGTCCAAATTAGCTGCTACTTGATAGTTGAACGCTTTTACGATTTCAACTTCAGTCGTCATCTCCGCAACACGGTGACGCAATGCTTGGAACTTATCCAAAGTTTTTCCAAAAGCAGTTCTTTCGGACATATACTGAATCGTATATTCGATGGCATACTCTGCGCGAGCATGTGCGTTGACGCCCATGATGAGGCGCTCTAAAGCAAAGTGCTGCATCACGTAGTAGAATCCTTTTCCAGGTTCGCCCATTAGATTTTTGGCTGGGATTCTCACATTATCAAATGCGATTTCTCCAGTGTCAGATGCTCGCCATCCGAGTTTGTCCAACTTGCTGGCACTAACGCCTGGTGTGTCTCTATCAATCAAAAAGACACCCATTGATTTTGGGTTTTCGTCGATATTCATTTTGGCAATTACAATCAGGTAGTCAGAGTAAACGCCATTAGTAATGAAAGTTTTGGAACCGTTGATAACCCATTCGTCGCCCTCTTTTACCGCCAAGGTTCTCATTGCACCCACATCAGATCCACCGAATGGTTCACTGATACACAAGCAACCCATCAAGTCACCAGCAATACTTCCTGTCAAATATTTTTCTTTGATTTCTTCGGAACCTTCTGCCAACAAATGTGTCATCGCTAAATAGTTGTGCGCCCACATTGCGGCTGCAAAACCACCTGAATTGATGCGTTGCATTTCTTCCAACCAAATGACGAGGTAGAAAATGTCCAAATCCATGCCGCCATATTCTTCTGGGTAACGGATTCCGAAGTAGCCCATGTCTCCAAATTTCTTCCAAATTTCGCGACCGATTTTTCCTTCGGCTTCCCATTTGTCCAAATGTGGAACGACTTCTTGTTTTAAAAAATTTCTAAATCCTTCTCTGAAAAGGTTGTGTTCTTCTGTGAAATATTGTTGATGCATAAGGTAGAGCCCAAATTTATTTGGGTTGATTTTTTTAAGTTTGAAAATAATATTTTTTAACCGAATGTTAGTATCTCGAACTATGAAAAGTCACGTGGTGGCGAATCTGTTTGTAGAAAATAATTTGAAGAGATGGCAACACCTCGTCACGGGTATTATTTTTTCATTTTTGTAAAATTGTATTAGAGCTACGCTCTTTTTTTTACCCATAATAAATTTGGGTTCTACTAAATCAAATGTTTCAAATCAATAAATTGCTGAATTGGAATACCTAAGTTCTTCACATAATCCGCTCCATAATATTTGAAAAATGCCTGCATTCCAGCTTCTGTAAAATGAGGAATGATGACTGCCCAAGCCATTTTTTCTGCTTCTTCCAAATTACCAACTTCTCGTACCGCTTCTTGTGCGACCCAATAATAGGTTATCATCCATGTGTTAACTGAAAGTTGATAATACAATCCGTCAAAAGGTTCTGGTTTTAAATTACCAATTTCTATACCGTAGGCGAAGGCTTCAAGATTTCTTTTGATGACTGCCTTTGACCACTTGGTCATCACTTCCTTGATGGAGTCATGCTCCAAAACTGACATGTCTCTAAATACAAATGGATAGTTTTTTTGTAAATGCCGACAGGTCTGAATGTCCAAACTTAAATTATAAAAAGCAGGGTAGCCTTTTCTTTTTTCAAAAAAAGACTTTATCTCTTTGTCGAGTTGCACCGCAATATCATCCAAGATATCTTCTTTGTACTTGTAATGATAGGCGAGATTACCGCGACTCATGCTGCACTGTTGTGCTAGATCGGCCAACGAGAATGCATGATAGCCTTTCTCGTTAAAGGCACGCACAACGGCAGCAATGATTCGCTCTCTTGTTTTCATTTAATTTTTGGAATTTTGAATTATAGTGCTACAAAACTACTATTTTTATTATTAAAGACCAATTTTTTGACATTAATTTAGTCAAATAAGACTAATAAATAATGAATGTGATGAAAACGAGCATTTGTGATTTATTTAAACCTACCTTGCAGCCTTTAATAACTTATAATAATAATTAATGCGTACAGGAACAGTAAAATTCTTCAACCAAACCAAAGGTTTTGGTTTTATTTCTGAAGAAGGCGCGAGCAAAGATCACTTTGTTCACGTATCAGGCTTAGTTGATGAAATCAACGAAGGCGACAATGTTGAATTCGAATTGGAAGAAGGCAAAAAAGGAATGAATTGCGTTAACGTAAAAGTTGTGTAATTCGATTCCCGTTTCTATAAAAAGAAATACCTTTCCCGAATCTCTGCAAAGAGGTTCGGGATTTTTGTTTTACTATCCGTTTAGGAACGCTCAAAAAAATAAGTTCCCGATTTCAAAAAATTAGTGAAGGAAAAGTGATTGATAATGAGGTTTTTCGAGCTAATTTTTTGAATTGAAGAGGGAAGTTATTTTTGAGTAATACTGAAGTAGCTTAAGTTAAATAATCGTCATTTCTGACAGAGCAGATTTTTTGCTAACCAAGGCAAAAAATCTTTGCATAGCC
>CALLVG010000312.1 GCA_938010715.1 uncultured Saprospiraceae bacterium | reverse complement strand
TAGGAATTACTCAACCATCACAGTTGATTTTTGCAAGTGGAGTCATCGTCCTTAAGTTTAGTATATATGTGCCAGCTTGCAAATCGGTTACATTTCAAAAAATAATTTCTAACACACAGCCGGGTGGCAACCGAAAGTTGGAAAAACTTGCCCAAAAAATAAGATGTTTACTAAAATGAACTCCTGAGTTCTAAAGAGTAATATTGGCGGTCAATTACTGTTTGGTAATTATCTAATTCAAAAACAGGATTGAGACCTCTTGAAAAATCGTATAATAGATTCAGTTGAAATTTATTCGTCAATTTGTAATTGATACCTGCACCTGCTCGCAAATCAAAAAATGATTTTTGAATATCTGGATTGGCGAAGGTTTGTGAACTTTCGTCAAAAACAATGGCGCTGTGATGTGTATCAATTCTATCAATTTCATTAGAAATTTTTGAAATGTAATTGTACCCTACCCCTGCGGTCACGAATGGCGTGATCGTTTTCTTTTTTCCGAAAGGATAAAAACCCAACTCCAACGGAACATTGATATTGGTGATGTTATGATTGGAATGAAAATCTACTTTTAATGCTACCTCATCTGTTCCAATATCACTGTTTCGGTTGAGCACGAATCCAGCAGCAGTCAACCCATAAGGTGTTGCTAAAGTACTTTCATAATCATTCGTATTTGGGACGGCCTCTCCAGTTGGGTCGTAAGCGATATCTGAATTATGCCCAGATCCTACTCTCACTTTTTCAAGACGAACACCTGATCTCAATTGAAGATGATTGCCTAATTGAACTCCTCCCAAAATGGCTGCTTGCCATCCGTACTCATCTGTATAATTGAAATCAAATGGTGATAAATCACTTGTGTATTGATCGCTAATTCTATGTTTCCAATAAACTGTTCCGGCATTGAAACCTATTGAGAAGATATTCGGACGTTTGATTGGCTCAATCTTATTTTCAATTTTTGAAAAAGAAAATGATGGCGTTGTATTAATTTTTAATCCCGAATTTATAAAAGGTAAAAATTCCAAATCATTTAATTCTTCCTTTTCAATACCAGTGGTCAGATTTGATGTTTGAGGAGAACTGTTTATAAATTCAGATTGAACAATACTCGTTTTATTTGAAAAATCGTTGCTTGTCTGAGCGAAAATTTGTGGTTCCTCTACTTTAATGGAGACAATGGCTTCTTCGTTTTTTGAAAATGACTCCTCTATCCTACTCTTCTGTGATTCATCATTTTCAATTTTTCTGTCAAAAATTATATTTTCTTTTGGCGCATTCACAGCCAATTGAGCACCAATGTCCGTTGCCTCAATTTTAGTGATATTGGTTGAAAGTGCTGCCGTTTTTCCTTTTTTAAATATAACCAAAATGGAAAACAACAAAAACAATAAAACTATAGCACCTATTGAAAACCACCAAAGTAATTTTCGGTTGTGCTTCTCCTCAATATGAGGTTCAATCCCTTCCCAAACCGAATCATCCGGGACACCCCAATCAGCGATTGGTTTGTCACTCTCGTTGAAGCGATTTTTCCAGATGTCGTCGAATCTATCCATGATCTTGATTCAAAACTTGGTGGAGGTAAGTAATTTTTTTTTGTAATAGAAATCTCGCCTTCATCAATTGCGTTTTGGAGGTGCTTGGCGAGATACTCAGTTCCTCCGCAATTTCTTTATGACTATAGCCATCAATCACGTACATATTGAAAACGGTTTTATAACCATCTGGCAACTGTTGGATCAAGGCTAACATTTCTTTCAGCGACAAATCAGATAAAACATCATCGACTGTTGACTCCACTTTCTCGGCCTCCGATATATTAACTGCATATAAGGTCTTCTTTCTTAGGTCCATCAAGCAAGTGTTGATGGCTACTCTTTTCGCCCACGATTCAAAGGCGCCTCTCGACGTATCAAACTGTTTTAGATTTTTGAAAATACTAATAAATGACTCTTGTAAATAATCTTGAGCTTGATTCCTATCTCTTGCATACCGCAAACAAACCAAGAACAATGAGTTCTTGTGTGCATCATATAATTTATGAGCAGCTCTTTTGTTGCCGTCCAATACGGCTCTAATGAGTTCGATATTTTCTTCGCGGTTTTTCAAAATAAGATGTCTATTTATTGATAATATGCGGGTTGTTTCAGAGTGGTTGCTTGGAGACGAAAAAATATTTTCAAATTGGCGAAAGTGAAACTACATATATGTAAATTGGTTCATCCGCACGTAATGCGGAGCGGTGCTCCGTAATGATTTTGAAAAAATCAAAAAATGACACTCTTTAAATCCCTCTAAAACTTCTTGATTAGCGGTTTTGATTTTACGCAAGCGGCATTCGCCGAGCAACGCTCCACGTTACGTAAATACCACTCCCCTACCCTATGGATGTTTCAAAAAAGCGAAAAAGGAATTTTCATATTAAAATTAGAATGTGTAATTTGCAGCCTGTTTACTGCAATAAACTGCAAATGCAGTAATATCATACATAAATTCATCAATAGCATCATTTCATTAAATTATGATTTTATCAATAACCAACTTAAAAGGCGGCTGCGGAAAAACCACATTGGCCACCAATATTGCGGTCGGATTGGCGCATGCTGGCAAAACTGTTTGCCTCATTGATACCGATTTGGGGCAAGCCTCTTCTTTGGAATGGGCGGGCATCCGTGGAGAGCAAAAACCACACATTCAGGTGATGGGTAAAAAACTGGCTCAAATTACCACTGATGCAAATGAATTAGCAAAATCGTTTGATGTGGTTCTCATTGATGGTGCGCCACAATTGGAGGAATTGGCTGATAGAACGATTCTGGCGAGTGATGTTATCATTATTCCTACCAAGCCAAGCCTTCAAGATTTGCGTAGCACAGAGGAGTTCCTAAAGCGTTTTAGAAAAGTAAAAGCATTGAAACAAGCCTCTGGAATGGATGTAACGGCATTCGTAGTGATCAACGAAGCCAATACAAATACCAATATTTTTAAAGACATCAAAGAAACGATTGAGCAACTGGATGAAGAGTTGATACACATCATCAATGACCGAACCGCTTATCGAGATGCATTTGCTTATGGCCTTGGTGTTGTCGAGTACGATGACCGAAAGGCAAAGAAAGAAATGCAAGATTTGACCAAAAACATTTTAAAACGAATTAAGTAATATTACTGCAAAATACTGCAATTGCAGTAATATCACACATAAAACATACAACATCATGGCAAAGAGACAAAGACCTAAAATCGGATTGAAAAAGGAAACAAAGGATACCGCTTCAAAGCAAGAAGCACTTTTACAAAAACTGAAGGCAGAAAAATCTACGCCTGCCCCACCTCCCACGCCTGTCAAAAAGAAATTGAGATTCACCATGGATTTGCCTGTTGAGCTGCATCAAGAGATTAGCGCAAGACTTGAAGAATCGGGACAAACGATGAAAGGTTATTTTCTTTCACTTGCTAAAAAAGATTTGAGAAGTTAAACATAAATCAAACTGCAAGATACTGCAATTGCAGTATCTTGCAGTTTGATTTATGTGTGAGCGTTGCTTGAGCAGTGCATTTCATTTTCTTTTTCAAAGAGCCCTCAAGTATATTTTCATTTGTCAAAATGGTTTCAATCAACCTAGCTACTTTACTGCGCGTAAAATCCTTCCAATCCAATTTAAGCCGTTTTAAGCACTTCAGCTTTCAAAACCAATACAGTGTCGCAACTTCAATAAAATTGTTTCAAATCAACTTTAAATGATGTTTTGGGGTAATATTCTTTCTAATCTTTTGGTGGATATTTTATTAATTCAAAATGATATTGTTTTGAGATGTCGGTTACGCTTCATTTCTAAATTCAATTTTTGAAACATTGGTTTGAATTTCAAGTGGAGTGCTTTCCCAAGCGAAGTCGAGGTATTAAGAAGTGGTGAAGTAGCAGACTGATTTCTACGCTTGCACTTCTCGGCTGCGCTCGAAGTTCGGGTTGTGGGGAGGCTTAGAATTTGTTCCTTGTTTGAATTGCGGTATACTTAAAATGCAGTAAATTTACTGCAAAGTACTGCATTTTTAATATTATTGCTTTTTGAACAAAAGTCGTGGAGTACAAAATCTAAAATTTTTTCATCAAAGATTTTCGAGTTCGAGAAATCATGAAATCTAGATTTCGAGATATATTTTGTTCCCAAAATCTCGATCTCCCGATTTCTCGAATTCATTTTTCATAAGTTCCACTGCATTTGTCAAAGAAAAATTGATTCGTTAAAATAATACTTTCTCAGAAACAAAGATTGACTGTAAGTGCACGCTTCTCTACCCGATGATTTTGCACTTAATGGTAAAAAGTGTCGGACACTTTTTCAATCATTAGAGGATAAAAATGCTAATTCCTCTTCTCATTTTAATAGAAATTAAGTGTCCGACACTTGGCTATTCTAAAACTATCGGGTAGAGCAAGCGCACGCAAATAAGCTTACTTAAAATGCAGTATAATTACTGCAAAATACTGCATTTAAAAAATTTTCAAATACAAATACTCATCATCAAGACAAT
>CALLVG010000311.1 GCA_938010715.1 uncultured Saprospiraceae bacterium | reverse complement strand
AAATCAGCATCTTCCTTTCGCTCTTTTCTACTCGGAAAAGGAACGCCATTCATACTCATATTCCAATAAATTCGGTTAAAGCCAGTATCGATTTTAGTTGTAAAAGTTCGAATCGTATCACCAGCTGAATCAATTACGTGTACCTTCGGTTTTGTCTTTTTCTTTTTGTCTTTTTTAGCACTGTCGCCTTCTTTTTTATCATCGTCTTTTTTCGATTTTTCTTTCTTTTTCTTCCGTTTTTTATCCTTTGTTTTCTCCTCTTCTTTCTTTTGTCCTCCATAAATGGTAATCATCGCACCACTTCTTCGGTTCTCTCCCATGAAATATCCGTCTGCTCCAAATCGAGTTCCATCAACCGATCGATAAGTCGCTTGATACGCATCGGGCGGAGTGAAGACGTGTAAATCCTTTTTCAAAACATTGCCATTACTCCGCGCCATTTCCCGCAAAGGGCGAATATCATCCATAATCCAAGCTGCTCGTCCGAACGTACCAACAATGAGGTCGCCCTCCCGTGGATGTATTTTTAAATCAGCAACCGAAGTACTTGGGAATTGCTTCCACTTTGACCAATTGGTTCCCATGTCAATACTCACATAAAGTCCCTTATCAGTTCCCAAAAAGAGCAGGTCTTTTTCAACAGGATCTTGCACGATAGACCAAACATGACCATCAACTTGATTTTCATGAGCGATGCGTTTCCAGCTTTGTCCATAATTGGAAGTGTAATAGGCATAAGGTTTCCAATTGTTTCGACGATAATCGTTGACGACAACCAAAGCCTCACCTGCATTGTAGGTTGAGGCATTGACTTGCGGAATCCATCCACCTTTCGGGAAACCAGGTAAACGACTACTGACGTTTGACCAATTTTTTCCACCATCACGTGTGATGTGTAAATTGCCATCATCGGTACTTACCCAAAGTAAATCTTTATCCAAAGGACTTGGCTCAATGGCCAAAATGGTATTGAAATTTTCGGCAGCGGTGACATCAGGAGTCAGTCCGCCAGAAGTGCGAGATTCTTGTTGTTTGATAGAATCTGTGTTGGTAAGATCTGGAGAAATAATTTCCCAATTGGTCCCATTCTCCGTGCTTTTATGGACGAATTGCGACCCAAAATAAACCGTTTTGGAATCAAAAGGATCTTGTGCAATCGCTGCATTCCAATTAAACCGCAACTCAATAGAATCGGGATGAACCGGGCGAATTGTTTTGCTTTTTCCAGTTTCCATATCGATGTAACTCACCCAGCCATTTTGCGACATAGCGTAGCAATGACTTGGTTTGTTCGGTTCAAAAACGACATCAAATCCATCACCAAAAGCAACTTCTCTCCAACTCGAATTAGCGATGCCGCCACGCTGCCATGCCCAACTTGGCCCAACCCAAGAACCATTGTCTTGCATTCCTCCTCCGACTCGATAAGGAATGCTCATGTCATAATTGATGTGATAAAATTGCGCCAACGGGAGGTTATCAATAAACTCCCAAGACTTACCTTTATCACGCGAAATATTCAAACCACCATCATTTCCTTCAATGATATAATTTGGATTTTTTGGATGAATCCACATCGCATGATGATCAGGGTGTACGCCGCCGAATCCTTTATAAGCTACTAAGTTTTGCCAAGTTTTTCCACCGTCTTCACTTCGGGAGACATTTGTCCAAAGACTATAAATTCGATTTTCGTTACTCGGATCAACGTAGATTTCTGAGTAGTAAAAAGGGCGATTACCCGCGTTTTTATCTTTTGAAATTTGCTTCCATTTCAACCCGCCGTCGGTACTTTTATAAACGGCATTTTCTTTGGCTTCGATGAGGGCGTAAACGATGTTTGGTTCGCTTGGTGCGATGGCGAGACCGATACGACCGAGGTTGCCTTTGGGCATTCCTTCTTTTTCGGTGATGCGTTTCCAAGTTTTTCCGCCATCATGCGTGATGTGCAAACCTGAGTTTTCGCCACCTGAATTGAAGGTCCATGGCTTTCGCCCAAACTCCCACATGGCAGCGATCAGTTTATTTGGATTGAAAGGATCCATGACCAATTCGGCGCAGCCTGTTCCTTGATTTAAGTAGAGGACTTTTTTCCATGTTTTACCGCCGTTGATTGTTTTGAAAACGCCGCGTTCTTTGTTTTCGCCCCATGCGCTACCGAGGGCAGCGACATAAACCTCATCAGGATTTTGCGGATTGATACGAATACGATGAATGAGTTTTGTATTTTTCAAACCCATGTGTTTCCACGTCGTACCACCGTCGATACTTTTGAAAATACCCATTCCACTATTATGTGAATTACGCGGATTTCCTTCACCCGTTCCTACCCATATTTCGGATGGATTGGATTGGTTGATCGCCAATGCGCCGATTGATTGCGTTGGTTGTTTGTCAAAAATGGGCGTCCATTTTGTACCGCCACCTTCACTCGTCCAAACGCCACCGGAAGCGGTTCCGATGTAGATTTTTTCGTGAGGGACGAGGGCGACATCAATGGCAGTCACTCGACCACTCATGCCAGCAGGGCCAATATTTCGGATTTTTAAATTTTTGAAATCGTCCGAATCTATTTTTTGGCTAAAAAGTAAAGAGGGGAGTAAAGCGAAAATGAGAAGGATTGCTCGTTGCATAAATTCTATTTTTTTGTAAAAATAGAATTTTTGAAGAAAGGCTTTTCAAAATGACAACTGCTTTACATGTTTTGTCATGTGTGTGTAATTTTTAAAAGCCGCGTCTTCCCAAATGCTTTCAATTGTTCTTGAATAATTGAAGGAGACAATTCTTGCTGCTAAATTGCCTTGGCTGCTAACATTATAGCTGCTATATTTTTGAACCATAATTTAAAGTCTCAAACATTTAAGGTGAGATGAAAACATTGAATACTGCGTAAAAAGTGTCGTGTGATACACACACACACACACACACACACACACACACAGAATTTTTTGATAAGCTAAAGCTATAACTCACTTTCAGGCTTCAATTAAAACAGAATCGGTATTATGAAAACGAGTCGTCTTTTCATTGCCCTGGCCATGCTATGCATGCTCTGGGACACAACCTGCTATGACCCAAAATGGGATTTGTCAACTGGTCGTTCGACTATCAATTTTGATGTGTCCGGATATTATTGGTATCTGCCCTCCATCTTTATTTATCATGATATTACTGAATTGAAATGGAAGGATTGTATCATGAAAAAGTATCGTCCAACCAATACTTTTCATCAAGCATTTAAACATGAATCTGGAAATTATGTAATGAAATATTCGGCTGGGATGGCGATTATGTATTTGCCATTTTTTGCAATTGCCCATGGATATGCGAGTGCCTCTCCTGCGTATGAAGCGGATGGTTTTTCGACGCCTTATCAGTTTGCAATATTCTTTGGAAGTCTTTTTATAGCCTTTATAGGATTGTTTATTATCCGAAATGTTTTGATTCAATTTTTTGATGAATGGACGACTACGATTTTATTGTTTTGTCTGGTTTTTGGAACGAATTGGTATGAGTACTCCACTTTCACAGGAGCAATGACCCATAATTATTTGTTTGTGATTTATTCACTTTTGATTTGGTTTAGTATTCAGTTTTATAAAAATCCTTCCAGTCGCATTAGTATTATTATTGGCCTATTGACTGGAATGGCTGCACTCACTAGACCAACAGAAATTCTATCAGTTATTATTCCGCTATTTTGGTATGGTGATTTAAAAGGACAAAATTATTTTTTGTATAAAATGGAATTTTTCATAAAGCACTTTTCCAAGTTTATGCTTGCGTCGGTGATTTGTTTGGCTGTCGGATCGATTCAATTATTTTATTGGAAATATGCCACAGGCGATTGGGTTGTTTATAGTTATGGGGATCAGGGGTTTAATTTTATTGCACCCTATTTTCACGCATTTAATTTTAGTTGGAAAACAGGCTGGTTGCTCTATACTCCTATGATGTGGTTTGCGCTGGTGGGGTTTATTTTTCTTTTTAAAAAGAATAGAAACTTATTTTTGGTTTGTTTCGCTTTCTTTATTCCGTTTTGGTACGTAGCGTTTTCGTGGGAAATTTGGAGTTATGGAAATTGCATTGGTCAACGAACGATGGTTCAAGCTTATCCGATTTTACTTTTTCCTTTGGGTTATTTTATCAATTGGATTCGTACTCAAAAGCAATGGGTTCATTTGCTTTTTGGTGCGGTAGTGATTTTCTTTTCTTATTATAATATATGGCTTTCTCATAGTGGTGGTATCTTTAAGGCAGGGCACATGACCGAGGCTTATTTTTGGAAAATAATACTTACGAATACGCCTGTTGAATCGGATTTGAAATTGCTGGATGCCACTGAAGAATTTGTTGGTGAACGGAAAAACATAAAAGAAATTTATTTCAATGATTTTGAAAAAGAGCGAGGTGAGTTATTTCAGTTTAGAGATCCTATTGAAGGTAAATCTTCTTTTGTGTTGAAAGGAAGTGGCGCAAGTTTAGAACCGATTTTTTTTAATTTGAAAAATATCGAATCTGAATGGATACGCGTTTCCGCAGATTTTATAACTGATAGAAACCAACACATTTGGTGGAAAATGGCACAAATGAAAGTTCGACTTTATCAAGGAGAGTATATTGTTTACGAACAAAGAATAAGACTCAATCGCTTTCTGAAAGATAACAAACCGCGCAGATTATTTCTCGACATCAGACGAACTAACGTTAAAAACAATAAGGTTTCTGTGATAATTGAAAATATGAAAAACGAAAATTATCTATGGATCGATAATCTCAAAATTGAATCTTTTGATGAAAAGTAAATTGATAATATATTCCATTTTTACACTAATTGTAATAATACTTTTTGCCTCCTGTCGAGGTGAAGCGATTGTTTTTGAGGGTTCTGAAATTATCCATTTGACAGAGGATTTGATCATTGAAGAAGGAGATTCTTTGATTATAAATGCAGGGGTAGAAGTTAAGCTCGATACAGGTGTGAATATCATTGCATACGGATCTGTGTTGATAAAAGGAACAGCATCAAAACCTGTTATTTTAAAAGGTTCTGATGCGGAATTTGGCTGGGGAAAGCTATGGGCAAAAGGAGAATGTAAAGAATTAATCATCAAACACGCGATTATCGAAAACGGACAAGTCATGTCCTATGATACAAAGAATCATTTCAATCATGTGCACTTTAAAAACAATAAACAATTGAAATGGGATGATGCCATAGCAAGATTCTGGCATGGCTCCGTTTTGATTGAAAATTGTCGTATTGATGGAATCAATAAGGGTGAAGGTTTTTTGTTGCATAATGTTGAAAAACCTGTAATTAGGAAAAGTGTTTTTACAAAAATTCCAGATGCCGTCGAATATATCAGCTGCACAGATGGTAAGATTTTGGAGAATCTATTTTTATTTATGAAAGATGATGCTATTGATCAAAACGCTTGTAAACGGACTTTGATAAAAGATAATAAAATTTTATACACCAAAGATTGCGGAATGGAAATTGGAAGTGAAAACTTTGGGAGCAGTTTGGATATTGAAATTTATAACAATTTGATTGTTGGTTGTCCTAAAGGGGTTATGGTGAAGGAGTCGTCAACAGTTACTGCGCAAAATATTACATTTTACAACAATGATATTTCAGTTGAGGCACGAACCCCTAAAGACAGTATGAATGGAAGTCAATTGGTCGTTACAGCCTCTGCATTTTTTTCAAACAAATCAGACTTTTTTGTGGACAATAAATCTTTACTTGACTTTAATCATTGCATTTCAGATTCTTTGCTACTTGAAGGAAAAGCAAATGAAACTTCGAATATGTCATTTGAAGATTTGGAAAAACATCAGTATGATTTGATTTTCGAAGATTTTCCAGAGGTTTCAGAAAAACGAAAGAAAGGGTTTGTTCCAATCTGGATAGGAAAATTTGAGAATTTTTGAAAGCACCTATCCCTTACTTCTTTCGATTCCCTCCAATATTCACCCCAATGGTCGAACTGAAAAAATCAGGAATATATTTCCCCGCCAAATTAAAGGCAATCGTATGTCTTAATTTTCCAATTTGATAACCTCCTCTGATTTGGAATCCGAAATTGGTTTGTGTTGGATAAAGAAATGATTCTGTAAATTGTTGACCATCAAAAATTGTATGAGGAAACATTTCTTCTCTTATGGTAAAACCGAGGCCTGCACCGACGAATAAGTCATACTCCGTTGGTTCAAAATAGTAATGCCCCAAAACGTAATAATTTGAAACATGACTTGAAATGTTTTGGAATCTACCTGAGTCAAATGAACGTGCATCTAAAGGGTTTCTGTCTAACCCAATCCCCGTGCTTGATTCAATTATCGAACCTCCTGCACCTATTTCATAATTTTGAGCCCAACGATACCTCAGTTCTACATTGAGTCTTGCAGAGGCGGCATTTGCATTAAAATTTACCGGTAAATGTAAATCCGCGCCGACCGTCAAATTTACCTGATAAAAATTCGAATCTTTTATAATGCTTTTCCAACCAATTAGGTCTTCTTCATCCGGTATTGCTGGTTTTTTGAAAGGTATGCGATAACCGATGGTGTAAGATAAATAGTTATTAACAGGATCCAGATCAAAGAGGTCCTCATGAGATTTGATGTTAAAATAGAAGTCGAAACTATGAATGAGATTACGACATTGTTCTTGCCATTTTAAAGTCGTTCCGATACTCCATCCTTTTAGAGGACGGCTGCCTCGCCAGCCACTTTCTTCCTTTAATAATTTATGAGTAATGTTGCTATAATTTGCATTTAGTCCCAAACCTAAGAAGCGTTGCTTTTTAAAAATCCACATTCTTTTCAATCCATAAAGTTCTATGGAAAATAGGTTTTTAGAAGCGACATCAATATCTCTGGTTATTAGCTCACGTTCATTGGAACTTCCGGGGAAAGAGCCAATTCCTCTAAAATATAATTGCATGGCATCATTTCCAAAATATTTAGCATTCCACTGGAGCTTCGCTCCGAACTCGCTATTAACGTAAGGTTCGTAAGCCCATTTTGCATAAATCGGAATGAACAATTGATTAAATCTATCTCTTTCTGTTTCCAAAAGAGGACCTGTTCCGAATTCGAAATTATTGCTTGCGTAGTCTTGACCAATTCCTTTGAAAAAAAGGAAAATCAATAAGCTGAAGATGATTAGTTTTTTCATAGTTAATCTATTTGTATGCAAATAATTTTTCCATCTTTCAAATACCATTCTTTGTTATGATTTAAGAGTGGATTTTGTCTCAGTTCTTCTAATTGCTGATCATTATATTGGTACTGCAATGTTAAGTTTGATAACTGATCAGCACTTGTGTTTGCATTTCTTTCGAGTGCTTCGAAGTTTGGAGCGATTGCAATTATTTCGTCAGATACTCTGGGAATTTGAAATTGAAAATCATTCAAATAAAATCCGCTAATATTCCAAGCATACGAACCGAATACCTTGATTTTTTCAACTGCAAAATATCTGGGAGTGTCCATAAATGGATCTTCGAATTTGTAAAATGGTAAAGCAGGTCTTGGAGCATTCATGTCGCATCTTAAGTCCAAAAACGATGGAATTGAATTATATTTTTTATCAAAAATTTGAACAGAGGAAGGATTCCAATTGCTATTGGTGTTTGCACTAATAAGGTATTCATCAAAAACCAGATTAGGCGGACTGAAAATCAAAAACGTATCTCCTTCAATGGTTCTCTGTGAAGTTAAAGGAACCGAAGTGTTAGTTTGGTTTTGAAATCCTCTGATGTCGATATCTGATGAAAAGTTTGAGGGTAGGTTAATTCCTATTTTTGAAATATTATTGTTTGTTAGCGTCGGTAAATTTTGATAGTTTATTTTGTAAAGTGTATCTATGTTTTTAGTTAAAAAATATCTGTACTCATCTGATAATGAATCTTTTATGGTGAAAAATATTTCATCTGCTTTTTTGTATAAAGCTGTATTGAGCTGTAAAATTGAATTTTCCCATATAGGATTTAGATAATCAGAATCGGTATTTCCTAATTGATATTCATAGGTCGATGATTCATTTAGGCCATCAATTTCTAACCTAACTGTTGCTCGGATGTCTTCTGGATTTGGAATATAATCAAACGAAGTTCCATTCTCAATATTGAAATAAGTTGAACCACTGAAATACTTTGAGTCTTCTTTATCTTCCAAAAAAGAAACACAAACAATATCATTTTCTGCTTTTTTGAAAGTGATATTTAAACCATCAGCACGATCGGCATCAGTGATTATTTTTTCATAAATAACGCGTCCATCAAAGTTGGAAACGATTATTGCTTTAAAGTTAGATCGCGTTAATTGATCGGAATCAACAGAGAACTGAAAGTCTTGCGTCTCGGCAAGGGTAAGCTCATCCTTTTTACAACCCAAAAGCAAAACCGAGAATAAAAAAAGAAAAAGCGTAGTTTTAGATGAAATTTTCATTAGCATTTTATTTTTAGCAAATTTAGAATTTTCAAATGACATAATTTTAAATTTTACAACAAAAAAATGTCTTTCATAATTCACCTATCTCAAAGATGTATAAACAGTTAATGCCGCTTCTATTTATTTTGGCTTTTACTTTTTTTACTGGTTGCAAAAGCCAAGTCAAAACCGACGCTCCAAAAGAAAGGATAGTAAAAGTTGAATCACCGAAACCAACTCCTACCGACTTCGATCCACATTTCGTCGAGACAAAATATACCACAAGTCCTTATGGCCCAAATAGCATCACTCGAAATATTTTACAAGCCAGCAATGGAGACATTTGGTTGGCGACGTGGGAAGGGATTATTCGTTATGATGGAAAGTCATTTACCAATTTTACAAATAAAGAAAACCTGAGGCGTCACCATGTTTTTTGTCTTATGGAAGATAGTAGAGGGAACCTTTGGTTTGGTACGATTGGCGCAGGCGTGTATCGTTATGATGGAAAAACCTTTACCAATTTTACAACCCAAAATGGTTTGGCCAACGATAGAATTGGATGCATTTATGAAGATAGAATTGGCAATATCTGGATTGGTACAGAAAGTGGAATTAGTTGTTTTAATGGAGTGATGTTCCAATATTTTAAAACGGATGAAGGAGTAAACAACAACGATGTCAACTCCATCGTCGAAGATGAATCTGGGAAATTATGGATTGGAACACGCGGTGCTGCTTTTAATTATGATGGAAAAGAATTTACTAAAATCACCAATCATAATGGAGATGCTTTTTATAATATTCGCTCGATAATTAAAGACAAAAATGGCGATATGTGGCTCGGTGGAAATGATGGACTTTTTCGATATGATCAAAAGTCATTTACCAATTGCATGTCCAATTTTGTTGGCTACATCTTTCAAGATAAAAAAGGAAATCTCTGGACCAGTTCAGCAAGTGATGGGAATGCAAATAAGTGGGTACTTTCTCGTTACGAGGCAAATTCTTTAAAAGATAAAACGGCTACTCCGACCATAATCAAAGAGGAAGCACATATGTTTTTTGGAATTTATGAAGATGATAAAAATGGCATTTGGCTGGGGACTTTGACGGGAGCATTTCGCTATGATGGCGAATCTTTTGATGATTTTAAAACAAAAGAAAAACCAAAATTAAAACTGGCCTACATCGCCAACATGGGCGTTTTGGTGGAGTCAGGTGATAAGACCGTTTTGTTTGATGGCTTTCACAAGGAGTACAAACCTGATTATCTTTTTCCGTCCGAAGAAGTGGTTGAGCAATTGATGGATGGAACTTACCCTGATTTTTCAAAAATCGAAATTGCCCTTTTTACCCATAAT
>CALLVG010000310.1 GCA_938010715.1 uncultured Saprospiraceae bacterium | reverse complement strand
TTGCCGTGAGTGTTTCGACGCTCATGGGTAAAATCCTCTTTGTTGTGTAGGAACTACAAAAATCGGATTTTGCCCGCTTTTATTTTAACTCATTTTTTTTCACGGACTATTGTAAAGATTAATACACTGGCAAAAGCATCAAAATATTCTATAGATTTTTTGCTAAAAAAGTGTCTTTTTAGAAATGATTTTCTACCTCAATTATCGAAAAAATAAGCACTGTTTGCTCTACAACTCATTTCAGAATAAACTCTATTAAGTTCCAATAATTTCTCCTCAACAATTCTATCTTTGCGCCGTTTTTAGAATAACAATCAATTAATCTACAATCAATATTAAATGAATTACGACTTAATTATAATTGGAAGTGGACCTGGTGGATACCCAGCCGCAATTAGAGGTTCCCAGCTGGGAATGAAAGTGGCTATTATTGAAAGAGAATCTTTGGGTGGAATTTGTCTCAATTGGGGCTGTATTCCTACCAAAGCACTATTGAAGTCTGCTCAAGTTTTCGAATATGTTCAACATGCAGCGGATTATGGTATAAAAGTAGGAAAGTCATCAGCGGATTTTGGAGCGATGGTAAACCGTAGTCGTGAAGTAGCAGGTGGCATGAGCAAAGGTGTTCAATTTTTGATGAGAAAAAATAAAATTGACGTCATCATGGGAACGGGGAAATTGGTTCGTGGTAAGAAAGTCGAAGTGACAGATGACAAAGGCAAAAAAACGGAATACACGGCAAAAAGCATCATCGTGGCGACTGGTGGTCGCGCAAAAGAGTTACCAAGTTTGCCAATTGATGGTGAAAAAATAATTGGCTACCGACAAGCAATGGTGCTTCCAAAACAACCTAAGAAAATGGTAGTAGTTGGCGCTGGTGCAATCGGCGTTGAGTTTGCATATTTTTACAATTCAATCGGAACGGAAGTAACGGTGGTAGAGTACATGGCCCAAGGATTGGTACCAAGAGAAGACAAAGACATTTCTAAAGAATTGACCAAACTCTACAAAAAGAAAGGCATGAATATCATGGCCAACTCTTCAGTGGAGAAAGTAGATACAAAAGGTAAAACGTGTAAAGTAACTGTTAAAAGTCGAAAAGATGGCTCAGAACAAATCATCGAGTGTGATGTCGTTTTATCCGCAGCTGGTGTAACGCCAAATACAGAGAATATCGGTTTGGAAACTTTAGGCATCAAAACCGAAAGAGGATTGATTCAAGTCAATGAATTTTATCAAACAAATGTAGCTGGTATATATGCGATTGGTGATGTAACGCCAGGTCAGGCATTGGCACACGTGGCAACAGCGGAAGGTATTCTTTGTGTTGAAAAAATTGCTGGACACAACGTTGAGCCTATTGATTACAACAATATTCCAGGCTGTACTTACTGTATTCCTGAGATTGCATCGGTTGGTTACACAGAAGCTGCTGCAAAAGAAGCTGGGTATGAAATTAAGGTTGGAAAGTTTCCTTTCACGGCAAGTGGAAAAGCAAAAGCAGCGGGTGTGCCAGAAGGCTTCGTTAAAGTGATTTTTGATGCGAAATATGGCGAATGGTTGGGTGCGCACATGATTGGCTCTAATGTAACAGAAATGATTGCAGAAGTTGTAGCTGCACGTAAATTAGAGACTACAGGGCATGAGATTTTGAAAACCGTTCATCCTCACCCAACTATGAGTGAAGCGGTGATGGAAGCAACTGCAGCGGCTTATGGTGAGGTAATTCACTTATAGGATAAGTTGAAGGTTTAGGGTTGAAAGTTGAATAAACCATTTGAAAGTATTTAAAAATTCATTGGCTGCAAGCGACAAATTTCATCCTGAAATGCGTTAAAAATCCTCATTGATGCTAAGGTATCGACTGTGGTTTTTTGCCATCTTCAGCATAAAATTTTATTGCTTTCGCGAAGGCATGAATTCTTTAAGAACTTCTTCGTTAAATTTTCGACTAAAAACAAAAAAAGGATGCTATTCAAATTTGAATAGCATCCTTTTTTTATTGATTAGCGGTAATAGCTTCTTTAAAATTCTATGATTGAGCGAAAGTGAGGAAATTTTTGTTTTGAATAATGCAAAAAACGTAGGCGATGACTTAGCATCTTGGGTTTGCTTTATGCCAGAACATCAAAGCCTTTTTAACGCAATTCAAAATTAAATTTGCCACTTGTAGCCAATTAAAGAATGGTTCAAAAATAAATTTAAATTCCTTTGCTTATTCTTTTTCCCTTCCGCTGCGTTGAAAAGCCCCGTAGAGGCGTTGCATCGACTACGTTTTTCGCCTTGCAAAAGAAAAAAATAACGATCCATAGAAACGCAATTTATTGCTGAACCATTCCTAATAGAAACTTGAACAAACTCTAACCACTACTTTTCTGAAAAAATTATCTAACCACCAATTTTTTAACAGCAGTTGCGCCATCATCAGAAATTACTTGAATAAAGTAATTTCCAGAAGTTAATTTAGAAATATCTTTTCTATGTGTAAAAGCACCTGAAGAGATAATTTCAGAATCTTGTAACTGACCAATCGTGTTGTAAATATTCAAGACTCTTTGAACATTCCCTTCCTCAAAAGTAAGATTTAAAAAATCACTTGCTGGATTTGGCGAAGCTGTGAAGTTTACTTTTTCATAAATATCAGAAGTACTTGAAGATGCATCGCAAACATCAATGTAAACCACCAAAGTTGTTTTGTCAGTTGGGTTCGCTTGATCAAAGAAATCAACCTCCCAAACGGAGCCATATTTCTGACCCGAAAAGGATTCTAATTTGAAGGTGTTATCTTCGCCTCCAGCGCCAATTGTTGTTACTGGTTCCATTGTCAATTCTCCAAAAGTAGTCTCCACATTGACTGGAGAAAAGCAAAGTGTTCCGAAACAAATTGCGATTAACGCATCATCATCTGGATTATAACACATCGGCCTTATGGTGCAGTCTATATCAATTTGACTACCAGCATTATTTTTAATAATGAAGGAACCATAATCAATCTTGTCACCATGTCTAAGGTTAATGGTGTCCGCAGAAAGTGAAATGCTTTGTGCTGAAACTGCAACTACTACCAGAGAAAACAGAAGGGTAAAAAACTTTTTCATATAAAGGATTTATTTTGGATAATTAATTTACGGTAAATTTAATCTTGTTGGGTGAAATGTGCTACTATTTGAAGCTAAAATTTGGTAAGATGTCAATTGTGTTACTGATAAGTTCGGATTCTATTTTTTTAATGTGAAAAATAGATGGTAGTCCTGAAAGTATTGAGGAGATTTCACCAATAATTCACGACTCGGACAAGACTTCGTTTTCTGTGTAAGAACATCAGCCGTGTCGCTTGTATTCCAAGATTCGTTAGTCAGAAACCAACTGTTCGGCTATTTGAACTTTTTGATCAAAGATTTTACTTCCTCAACATTCCAGTTTGCGGAGCCTTCATGTTTCAAAAGCACTTTATCGCCTTTCAAAAGATAGGTGGTCGGAATAACACGAGTCTGAAGATTTTCTGGATAACCAGAAATATTCATGTAGTAGGGTGGGAAGGAAAAACCTTTCCTTTTGAAAAATTTTTCTTGCTTTTCGGGAGTGTCCAAACCAATAATATAAAAATCGCAATTGTCTTTTTCTTCTTCCTGCAGTTTATTGATAAGTGGCAATTCTTTGACGCAGGGTGGACAATAGGTTGACCAAAAATTTATAAAAATTAGGCGGTCTTGCTCAGAAGAAACAACGGAGGCTTCCTTATTTTCTAATTTGATTACCTCAAAATTATAGGAAATTTGCTCTTCTAATAGCTCTATTCTTGGCTTGCGAAGTCCGGTGAGTAAAATAGAACAACTTTGCAACCCCAAAAGATTGGCAAGCCCAACTAATAACAGTAATCTAATTTTTCGAGCAAACATTTATTTCTTCTTTGTCAAAAATTGCTAACGAGAAAAATAAAAGGTGAGCGTTTGGCTTGTTTCAAAGATTAATGGGGTATAAGTGGAACGGCTTAAATAATCGACACATTTGGGACAATCATATTTTGCTGCTACTCTTCGTTAAAAAATAATTCCGTAGCTCGGCTATGTAATGATTTTTTGCCTTGATTTAGTGAAAAATCTGCGCTGTAAAAAATGACGACTATTTAAATCTCGGTACTTAACCGCAAATATACCAGATTTGATTGATTAATATGTCACAAATTCAAAATTATTCAAATTATTTCTTTAAGCAAACTGATTTAATAAATTAGACTTTATACTGAAATATTTGGGTGCAATTGAATACTTCTTTTTCCGCTACTTCTCCCCAATGTAAAATCGGGTCACGCGTTAAAAAATAAAACCATAACGTAGAAGTAGTTTAAGAATTCATGATTTCTTGAAAGTGAGGAAATTTTATGGTGAATAAGGCAAAACCACAGGCGATGCGTTAATATGGCGAGAATTTTTTAACAAATTGTTCGACAAACTATTTTGGAATGAAGTCTATTATGTGCCGTAATTTTTTCTTCTAAAACATTCAAAAAATCGTTGTATAACAGGGGAGAGCTACGGAACTACTTTTTTGTGTTTTTTAGAAGGAAAAAGAACAAGTATTATGGCTCAAGTTATTGATTCTTGTTTTACTTAGAATCAGAATTGATGACTTCAATCAGTTTTTTCATCATCTCTAAATCCGATGGGGTTGATTTTTTTAAGTTCTTATATTCTTTGTCGATCATGATCATGCTGTAGCCATCTGCCAGAATTTCCTCTGCTCCCATCAAATAATCAGTAAAAGTGCCTACTTGCGAATAGAAATTTTTGAAATTATTAAAAGGGATGGTTTGAAAACTTCCATTGTACTTTTGAATTTCCCAAATGCCATTTTTTTCTTCAACTGGAAAAAGTCCAAATCCGATTAGGTCAGAAAATTTTTGCTTTTTGTCGAAGGCTTTGGATTTGTTGTAGGTCAGAATGGTTGCCAAAACAGTTTCTCCAATGTGGTTTTCCAGTTCAATCAAATAATCATAATCGAAAAAATCAGGGTTGGTAATTCTACGCGCTTCTAAAGGTGGTGGGATTTCGAAGTCTTGTGGTTTGAAGCCGACAATCTTATAAAGAGATGGATGTTTTTCGTAATTATTGCGCGTATAGATGTGAAATAATTCATGATAAAGCACTCTTGTGAAATATTTTTTTTGAGTTTTCATTTGAATACTTCCTAACCAGAATTTTGGAAAAACAATAGCATCACCACAAGTGTAAAAAGCGTTAAATTCTTCTTCGCCCGAGGTTTTTATAAGAAATAAAGTGTCTTGCAAAATAGAAGGTGTTCGCTCCTCTACATCTGGTATTACCTTTTCTAAAAAAGAAAGCATTCTTTCTTTTTGACCTGTATCCCAATTCAAAACTTCTTTTTGGAGGGAACTTTCATAAGCAGACTTTGCTGCCTCAATGGTTTCGTTTGTAAAGTCCTTTTTGAGGCGAATTGAAAAGTCCATCAATCCCATCGTATCTACAAACGAACTATTCATGATGTAATGAAAGCCTTCTGTATGGTTGAGGAATTTAATGGTCGTTTTTCCGATTTTTTCGCTTTGAGAGTGGATGATTTCTTCAAAAGTCATATCGCAAGAGCAGTATAGAAATATAAAGCATAAAAAAATTTGATACCTTTTCATTATTAGTCTTTATTTTGAAATAATTTGTACGCAATTCGAATATTTCTTTTTCCGCTACTTTTCCCCGATGTAAAATCGGGACACGCGTTAAAAAATTAAACAATAGCTAAGGCTATTCTTGATTTTTTCGCCTCAATCAACGAAAAAAATAAACATTGATTCCTCTACGACTCATTTCAGAATAAAGACTATTGAATTTTGTAATTACCGAAATCATCAATTGAAAATTTCTTCAATATTTTTTTGGTTTCAAATGATTGATAAATTGGCATTAAATTACTCCAAAATTCTTTGTTTTCAGGAAAAGTAGATATTATTTCTTGGAAGTTTTTTTCTTCCATTCTAAAGGGGAAAATGTGAACCCATATTTTGGCTTGACTAGTATCTTCGGCTTGTTTAGCAATTACAAATAATTCTTTAATCCAAAAATCAGTTATCGGAATACACCCAACTGTTTCACATTTTCCATGAATGAAAATATCTGAACCCGGTGTGGTTTTATGACCTAAAATTTTATCGGACTTGTTAGGGTAGTTTATGCCAAGTGAAAGGTGATATTTGCTTTTTTCATTGAATCGATCAATGAGATACAGCCCTTCAGGTACTTGAAGATCTCCCTCTTTTCTTTTGGGGCCAAGTTGACCACTAAGTTTACAAAATGGGTAAGATTTAAGTTTTTTAAAGACTTTATCCTTTGAATTTTTAGCCCACAATTCTAATTCTTTTTCTTTTTTGAAAGCCCTTAAAAATAGTTGTGAGGTTTTTGGATCGATACTTTTTGATTGAAAGAGCGATTGAATTGCTTCTGCTTTTTCAACTTTTGCCTGCTCGAATCTTCCGATGATTTCATTACTTGATTTTGTAAACATCTACAAGCCAAAATTTTAATTCCTTAGCACTTAAGTTGAAGCGAATTGTCCAAGTTATTGGAATGTTGCTCAAATAAGTATTGGTTAAAAAAAAATAGGTTGGTCAAGATTTGTAATGCGCAAATATGGGGATAAAGTCTAATGTGGTTAGAACAAGTTGTTGTTTTTGTGAAAAAAGGCTCTATGTCGAATGAAGTCAGACAAAGTGCTTGGACAAAAGTGAACATAGAATAAATGCTTGCTTACTTTTGTTCTGAACTAGGCATTTTTTCTTTGCATATCCTTAGATTCGGAACTAAAAAATAACAAAGAACAGGGCAAAAAGAAGTGAGTATTTACTTATGATTATTTTTGTTCAAGCGCTTACTTAGTTCATAAGATTTGTCTAAGAGCCATTTTTATAAATGTTAAAGGCATAATTTTTGCACTTTAATTGTGTTATTTGTTTTTCTTTTGCAAATCCTTCCCACAGAGAGAAATAAATAAATTTTCACCCTCCACTGAAGTTTTTTACAACTTCGAATTACTGACAATAAGGCCAATTTCCTCCTGCCTACTTTGGAATAAAAGTAATGGTATAAAGTCTGTTTTAGTTTTTCGTCGGAACACAAAAGCTCAGAAATTCATTCGTGAATTACTGAACAAACACAACCTATATTATGGAAATGGTAATTATTATGGCCGTTGAAGTTTTATTTCTTATTGTCGCGATGGGGATCGGGGCATTTTTAGAACAAGAATAGAATTATTTCAATTTTTGAAAAGTGCTTATGCCCTTCAAATTTTTGGAATGAGAAATAGTAAAATCGAAAATTCTAATGCACAATTCAATGTATTCAAATCAAAAATCTTTGCTCTTGGCAATGATGATACTTTTGGGATGTACATCGCTCTATGGTCAACAGGATCCGATGTTTACCAAGTATTTTTTTAATACACTCAATTACAATCCTGCCTATGCAGGTTCTAAAGAGTATTTGTCTGTTGTGGTGCTTGCTCGTGAACAATGGCTAAATTTTGGAAGTGGAACCAATAAGGATGGTGGAGCGCCAAGTTCACAGACTTTTTCGGTTCATGGGCCTTTGCAAAAGAGGGTGGGAATCGGTCTCAATTTTTCAAACGATAAGATTGGTGCAACTCAAAGTAATACCATTTCTGGAATTTATAGTTACAAAGTTCCATTTGGAGAATCTCATCTTTCTCTTGGTGTAAGTGTTGGTGTAACCAATTGGCGAGCAGATTGGAATGAACTGGTTTTTCGTTCTCCTCGTGGGATTGATCCAGTTTTTGCTGCGAATGTCGAACCTGTTTGGATTCCGTCGGTAGGTGCAGGAGCTTATTTCTACCATAAGTTCTATTACATCGGCTTTTCTACTCCAAGGTTGTTTCAATATGACTTGAGAAGTGATATTAGTAATCCAATCCAAAGTATTGTCAAAAATGCGCAGATTTATCCGCACTATTATTTTACTTCTGGGGCAGCTTTTCGAGTCAGAGGCGATGATATTATTTTCAAACCATCACTTTTGATCAAAAATGTTGGTTTATTCAATCAGTTTGTATCCAATAGTAATCAAGTTATTTCAGGAATTGCAGCGCCAACTGAATTTGATATCGACCTTTCTTTACTTTTTTATGAAAAAATGTGGACGGGTTTGTCCTTCCGTTCTGCTTTTGAGCAAATTTTTGAAGGAACAAGTTCTCATGACTCTATGGATATTTGGGCTTCTTTTTTTATGGGTAACGGGCTTAGGCTCGGCGTTTCTTATGATTTTCCTCTGAATGAACTCCAAAATTATACGGTCGGTTCTTTTGAATTGATGCTGGGATACGACTTTGATTATAAAGTCAAAAAAGTGACAACTCCAAGGTACTTTTAGAGGATAAAAGCATGAAAATATGAGAGGATTGAGAGTATAAGAGGTTCGAGAATCTCAAACTCTCAAACTCTCAAACTCTCAATCCTCTATCAAACTCTCAATCCTCTATCAAACTCTCAATCCTCTCAAACTCTCAATTTCTGCTAGTGCATCCTATCACCTCTTACTTCTAAGTTAGCTAAAATTTTAGCTTCTTCTTCGAGATATTCTGCCCATCGTTTTTTTACTTTTTCCTCAGGGATATAGGTTTTAGCCAATTGGATAAATAACTTATAATGCCCCGCTTCTGATACCATGAATTTGTGATAAAATTCACGCATTTCAGGCGGATTGATGTGCAGTGAAAGTAATCGAAAGCGCTCACAACTTCTCGCTTCGATTAAGGCACAAGTCAACAAATTTTCTAAAAGTCGGGTATCTCGACTTCCTCCTTTTATTTGAAATTTCATTAATTGACCAACATATTCATCCTTTCTCTGGCGTCCCAATTTTAAGCCACGTTTATCCAACTCCGCCAAGACTTGTCTAAAGTGTCCCCATTCTTCGGTAACGATAGGAGCGACCTCTCTTACTAATTCTTCTCTTTCGGGATTTTGTTGAATTATTTTAATACAAGAAGAGGCCGCTTTTTGCTCACAATAAGCATGATCCGTCAATATTTCTTCTAGATCCATTTCGGCCAAATTGACCCAACGGGGGTCAGTCGGTAACGTCAATCCAAGTTTAAATTTCTTTTGTGGTTCCATTTTATAATGTTTGAATTGCAAAAATAGTCCAAAGGTTCACTTAAAAAAATAACCCCTTGCAAAAAGCTATGCAAGGGGTCTTAAAAATCGGGTAATTAAATCTTAAATCTTAAATCTTAAATCTTTAGAGCTTGTTTAAATTTCCCTTAAGTAGCGTGGATTAAATAATCGTCATTTTTGAGAGCGCAAATTTTTCGCTAATCGAGGCAAAAAATCATTGCATAGCCGAGTTACGGAATTATTTTTTAACGCAGAGTAACGGAAAATATGTTTGTCACAAAATGTGTCGATTATTTGAACCATGCTACTTAATTGGCTGCAAGCGGTAAATTTCATTCTGAATTTCGTTAAAAAGCCTCGTTGATGCTAAGGCATCGCCAACGTTTTTTGCCTCATTCAATATAAAATTTTGTCGCTTTCGCTCTATCATGGAATTTTAAACAAGTTCTTATTCTAAAAATTGCAAACAAATTATTCTTTACGTGTTCCGAAAGACTATTTTTTGGATACCTCTAAATATATTTTATCTACCAATCATCAAGCGTTTTGTCGCTCGACCATCTGTTGTTTTAATTGAAACGAAATAGAATCCTTCTGTCAAGTTGGATACATCCATTTTAAGTATGGAATTTACATTTTCAAACTTAGCTAACTTCATCAATTTCCCTTGTGCATTATAAAGCTCCACTCTAACCGCATCTTCAATTTGTTCATTGATTTGGATATTTAGCGTTGCGTCAGCAGGGTTAGGGAAAAGCGTAATGTTGTTTTCTAAAGTAGGGTTTACATCATCAGTCGAAGAGGTAAGGTCAATACTAAAATTGAACTGTTGATTTCCTAACCAACCACCATCTTTATCTCTAATTGTAAACAAGAAATTGTCATCAGACTCCATGTTTGAATCTAAGTGGCGGTACCAAATCAAGCCTTGATTGATGTTGAATTGAGTAAAATTGTCTCCAATACTCATTGGATTACCATTTTTTGAAAGGACACCAAACTCAGGTAAAGTCACCACAGTATAGACTAAATCCCAAGGTTCGATATCATCTCCTAACTGGTCTTCAACTTCCAAAAAGGATGGTGTAATTTGCTCCCCTAATCCAAAGTTAACCGGTAATGTTTCATTTCTGAGAAGTTTAGGTGCTTGCAAAGCCAAATCTGCACAAAATTCCAACTGCCACTCTTGCAAACTTCCACCGCCGCCGTTGCCTGGCTTCACGACTTCGATTTCAAGCGACCAAGTACCCGTCAGTTCTTCACCGTTGAAACGGTTTAAAAATTCCTGAGGTCCTCTTTGTTTTCCATCATTTGGCGGACAAGGGTTACGGCTATTTACCGCATCATCAAATCCAAAATTGAAAACCGAACCATTACAACGCTCCTGAAACAATATTGCTCGGGTGTTTTGAGGAGAAATGAGGGTCATTTTCAAACTCGTAATTGGTTCATACGAACCTTTTATAATGGGAATATTTAAATCATTAATAATTCCTTGGTCCAAAACAGGTATTGAGGAAGTGATGGTTTGAACACTGGCTCCTGGTATTGAAATAGATGCTTGATCTCCTTCCAGAGCAATTTTGGTTTTACATTCTTTTGAGACTGTATGAAAAGAAAATGGTGTAGTATAACCTCCTGCTCCACAGATGTTGAAAGGGCGAACTCTCCAATAGTAAGGTCTATTTTCTTCCAATAATTGGTTTGGTATGAAAAACGTATCTCTCATGCCTTGTACTTCCTCTATGATATCTCCTGGCTCAAAAGCAGGAGAAGTTGCTAATTGAAAATCAAAAATATCAGCATCTGCAATGTTATTCCATTCGATAATTGGTTGTTCAGGAATACCTCCTTGGCCATCATTTGGCGTTAATAATCGTAAAGCTGAAAAATCATTTCTCGAAAATTCTAAAAGAATTTCTTTAGTAACAGTATCTGTTCCATTGCCATATATGATTACTTCGAGTGGCAATTCACCAGTACCTAAGTCATTGGTCATTGTCAAATCAAGGGTTGCACTTTCACCCGGCATTACTTGGTTTGCACTAAAATTGGCAGTGATTCCATTTGGAAGCGTTGTTAGCAATTCAACAGTCAATAAGCTATCGTAGTTTAGAATCGAACCAGTTTCAATATTTACCGAAAGGTCATTTGGTAAACAAGAAAAATTGAATTGAGGACTTACAGATGCAGTGAATCCTGGTTGACTCGCTTCTTCAACTTTAAAATTCGTCGTATTTACGTTATAGAATATATTATCAGTTCCTTTGATTTTTATGCGTGCGTTGTTCGTGTTTAAATTTGGTGCAAAAACACGCTCATGACCATCGTTTAGGGTTGCTTTCGCTAAAAGGATATCCCAAGTAATTCCACGATTAGGAGAAAAATAAATATCCACAGCGCCAGCATTTACTTTTCCACCTTTAGTATTGGCAACATCCCAAGTGATGTCCACTGCTTGTCCTCCTGTCCACACAACTGTATCAGATGCTTGAGAAGTTACTAAGAATGGCCCCGCAGCATCATCAGAATGAAATGCAACCTCTTCCCAAATTACGCCTCCAGCAGTAGGGTGGTTGTCTCTTACTGTTAAAGTAAAATTCCAATCTCTTCCATAATCAACTGTTCTTTCCCAAGCAGGAGTATTGATATTTGGATTGATGACAATATCGGCTCTTGGAAAACTTCTATAGCCATTTCCTACGGCAGGATATGAACGATATATCGGACAGTTTCCAATTGGCATTCCTAAAAATGTGGCTACACCTCTCAAATTATGCTGCTCCCAACTATAGGTTAAATTATCATCATCGTCATCGGTGGCAGTAGCCTCTAATTCAAATGGAGTACCTTTTGGGATATAAAATCCATCGGTGTATGGCCATTGAATGTCTGGAACATGGTTGCCAGGGTTTTCTAATGTACCACATCCTTCGTGCACTCTAAAAGCCCAATTTCTAAATTGAGCTAAAGAACCATTAGAATAATAGTCATCATCTGCTCCAATATTCTCAGAACCACATGCTCCTGAGTAGGACATAATCGTAGTTCCTGAACCTGGTTCAAATGAGCTTTGTGAAGCACGTTGCCCATCGTTACCAGGGCAGTTGTCCCAAGAGTGGCTAACTGAATTTTGGTGACCCATTTCATGAGCCATTGTTGAAATACTAAGACCAAAACCATTACAAGTCATTCCACCTGCTTTTCTATCTGTGCAGGCGTTTGCTCCACTTGCGACCCCTCCAACATCAGTACAACGGTTAGTCATGGCATGACCAATATCATAAGTGTTGAGTCCTATTCTTGAATTGAAAACATCTTGATTTCTACTAAGAATCTCAATTCCTACATTTCCAATTGGGTAAGGATCTGTATTAGGATCCATCCAAATTAATTTATCTGTTTCGTTATGCAGTACTAATTGAGTAGAAAGTTCAGGTCCCCAAATCATATTTATACGAGTTAGAACCGTGTTGAATACACCTACAATATCTTCTACATCATTTCCTCTTGAACTTGAGAATTCACCCGTTGCAGCGATGGCGATAATAAAGGTTTTTTGATCTACCAAGGCACCTCTCGTTCTATTTCTAACTGCTTGCTCGTTTGAAAGTCCGTTTGAAGAGTTTTCAAAAACTGACTGGTCAGTGAGCCCGCAGGATAGTTTTTGTGGATTTCCCCAGTTTTCAAGGTCTTCTTTTACATTATAAGACATGTAATATTCAGAATTTCCTTTTGCATAAGCATCAATGTAAAAAGTGCTACCAACCATACTAATAGCCGCATGAAAGCCTTGAGGTCCATATCCTAAAGCGATGATGGAACCTGTTTTTGGGTTGGAACCCAAATAGGTCTTAATCGAAGGATACCGAGCGGCAATACCTGACTGCATTACGGATTTTTCATAAATTTCGAAGGTTTCCATTACGTTGTTTGGCAAAGGAATCTCAATTTCTAAAGTTTTTTGGTTTGCTTTTCCTGTGTAAGCGGGAGCATTTTTTAGATAAGACTTCATACCATCTACATCTAAAGAAACTAACCGAAACTTATTTGGAAAAACTTGTCTTTCTGCCTCGGAAGACAATTTCAACTGAGCTTCTTCGACATCACTCCAAAGAGCGGAGGACTGAGCATAGTTATTATTCAAAAATAAAAGAAGGAAAAATAAGGTGGAAAAAATTCTCATTTTGGAACGTTTGAATCAGGTGAAAAAAGGTTTTTTTCTACTGACACCAAAAATAGAACTACTACCCATTTCACCGACATTTTTATCGACAAAATGTAGTGAAATGTCATCAAGCCTTGAAAAATGGATAATTTAATTAGAAAAACTGCAACCAAATAAACTTATTCTAAAATGAGTTGTAGGGCAACGAGTGCTTATTTTTTAGCTATTGTTCATTTTTTTGAGTAATACTTAACGAAAAGTATCGGAAAAAGAAGTATTCAATTGCATCCTAAATATTTCAGAATAAAGTCTAAGGAATAAGTAATCATTTTTGAGTGGTAGTTTTTCGATTATTCTTCGTTGCGAAAAAACTCATTTATGCTCGATAAACTCCCTTTTCCACGCCTCGACTAATAAGAATATTACGAACTCAAAAAGTTAACTACTTATTTTTTCACCGTTCCGAAATTTTTATGCTTGTCGGTTTTAAACCTTGCACAGGCGAATGGCTGCTTTGGAAAGTGTTTCTTCTGTTTTTGCAAAACACATTCTCACAACTCGTTGATTATTAACTTTTGTACAAAAAGGAGAGATGGGAATGGTGGCGACTTTATGTTTTTCAACCAACCATTTAGCAAATTCAGTATCAGGCAAATCTGAAATGCCACTGTAATCAAAAAGCTGAAAATAGGTTCCTTCGCTTTTGATAGGCGTAAATCGAGATTTTTCCATTTTTTCTAAAAAGAAATCTCTCTTTTGCTGATAAAAAGCTGGAAGTTTTTCAAAAAAAGAAAGGTCTTCCGAAAATTCAGCAATCGCATGTTGCATCGGAGTATTCACCGAAAAGACATTGAATTGGTGAATTTTTCGAATTTCTTCCATCAAATGTGGGGGAGCAATACAGTAACCCATTTTCCAGCCAGTGGTATGAAAAGTTTTTCCAAAAGAAAAAGTCGAAACACTTCTATTGTAAAGTTCTGGAAACTTTAAAATGGAATGGTGTTTTGCTTCGTCAAAGACTAAATGTTCATATACTTCATCACTTAAAATAAGAATATTACTTCCAGCCGTGATTCGTTGCAATTCCATCATATCTTTTTCAGAAAGTACTTTTCCAGTTGGATTATGTGGATTATTGATGATAATCATTCGAGTATCTCGAGAAAACAACCGATGAAATTCAGACCAATCGATTTTGTAATCTGGGCCTTTCAACGAATATGGGATCGTGTAGGCCTGACATAAATCAATGGCTGGTTTGTAAGAATCGTAAGCTGGTTCAATAATAATCACTTCATCATTTGGGTGTACTAAAGCAGTGATTGCACAGTAAATTGCCTGAGTCGCTCCTGCTGTTACCGTAATTTCTGAAGCAGGGTCTAATTTTTTACCATATAGATGTTCGACTTTGTTAGCGATAGAATTGGTAAGAGCAGGAACACCTTGCATAGGTGCATACTGGTTGTAACCTTCCTTCATGTAATGTGCCACCAATCCTTTTAACTTCGCTGGGCAGTCAAAATTCGGAAAGCCTTGCGATAAATTTATGGCCTTGTGTTCTTTGGACATCGTTGACATAACCGTAAAAATGGTTGTTCCAACATTTGGCAATTTCGACTTTAAACTCATAGTATTTTCTAACGCTACAATTGAAATAAGAGGGCTAAAAGTAGTTAGTTCTACCGTCTTATCAAATTTTGAAGAAGTACATTAGACTTTATTCTGAAATAGTTTGTAGCGCAACGAATGCTTATTTTTTTGCTAATTGAGGCAAAAAATCTAAGCATAATGACTGTTTTTTGAGTGTTTCTAAATCCGCTGGGATTTAATATTTCTGAAACATCAACTATCAATCAATCTCAGTAACTTTGCTAATCCAAAATTGGTATTTCTTAAATACTCTATTGTTTCAACTCTAATATCTCTTATCCTCAAATGAATTTCCTTTCAAAAATATTCTTCGGATTCATTGAATTGCTGTTCTACGGCAATTTTTGGATAGCGCTGTGTGCGCTCTCGTTGTTTGGGCAAACAGAGTGGATATTGACGGATGATATTCAATTTGGAGACTTGGCTGCTTTTGTTTTTAGTTCAACGCTTTTTCTCTATGCAGCTCATCGAATTGTTGGGCTTCAACGAGTGCAAAAATTTACAAACAAAGGCAGATATTTAGTGATTCAAAAATTTAGGTTGCACATATTTGCTTATGCATTTTTGGGTGGAGTAGGGGCAGCCTATT
>CALLVG010000309.1 GCA_938010715.1 uncultured Saprospiraceae bacterium | reverse complement strand
AAAAGAGATTCCGAATTGGAATATTGGACTATTAATCGCTTTGGGTATCATGATTATGGGAAGTTATAAAGGTTTTCATCTGGGCTCGTGCTGCAAAAATAAGGGATATATTAATAATAAACCTTATTAATAATCTTTATTTTAGAATAAAGACTACTATGAAACGCTCAAAAAATAAGTTCCCGATTTCAAAAAATTAGTGAAGGAAAAGTGATTGATAATGAGGTTTTTCGAGCTAATTTTTTGAATTGAAGAGGGAAGTTATTTTTTGAGTAATACTAAAGACTATTTTTGTAAAAAAAAGAATTGTGTAGATGAGTATGCACTGATTTTTAGACCGATTTTATAATCTTTGTCACCTGCTTGGCCTTAAAAAATTAGAGGTTCATCAGATTATTCTGAAATTTGCGTTGTACCAAAAATATTAACATACTCAATTTATGAAATACTCTTACGCTCTTGTTTGCTCAATTCTATTTTTCGTTTTTTTTATGGCTTGTGGCAGTCCTGCTCCCGCAGATGCAGATTTGCAAAAACCAGAAAACCCAATAACTCAAATAAATAAGGCAATAAAGGATAGCCCCAATAATTCAGATTTATACTTTAAAAGAGCACAACTTTTTTACGAAAGTGAAACCTACTTAGATGCCATCGCTGATTTGTCAAAAGCAGTTGAATTGGACTCCAATCGGTTTGAATATTATCACTTGTTAGCAGATGTTTATTTGGATTCTTACAAATCATTTGATGCCTTGCGAGTCATGAAGTCAACCGTTGAGCGATTCCCAGATAATACCTCTTCTTATTTGAAATTGGCAGAGTTTCAACACATTCTCAAGAAACATCGAGATGTATTTGAAACGGTAGATAAGGTTTTGAAAAAAGATCCGCAAAACGCAGAAGCTTATTTTATGATGGGTCTTTCGCTCAAAGAAATTAACGAAACGAATCGAGCAATCAACAGTTTCCAATCGGCTGTAGAGAATAATCCACAATTGATTGATGCATGGATTATTTTGGGTCAGATGTACACAGAGTTGGGTGATCCACTTGCGCTCAAATATTTTGATAATGCACTGCTCATCGAACCAGAAAACTTGGATGTGATGCACGCAAAGGCTTTTTATTTGAATGAACAAAAAGACACAAATGGGGCATTAGCGATTTATAAAGAAATGGTGGTAAAAGACCCAAAATACAAAGAAGCTTATCTAAATTCAGGTTTGATTTATTTAGAAATGGATAGCCTTCAAAAGGCAATTGATAATTTCGATATTTTATTGGAAGTGGCGCCTTTGACAATTGCAGGTTACTATTATCGAGGTCTGACCAAAGAGTTGGCTGGCGATTTGGAAGGAGCAAAATCTGACTTTAAGCAAGCACTCAAGTTTTCTCCAAATTATGCCAAAGCCCAGGAAGGGCTTCAACGTGTGGAAGGCGAGATGTAGGATACAACTTTGTGTCAATATAAACAGCACAGACTTGACGAACGAAGTGAGACTGGCAACAAAGGCAACTGGCAACCGTTAAAAATAAAAAAAATTACACCCATGCATAAAATAATGATCATTGTACTTTGTGCCATCTTAGGCACCTGTGCAACTTGCCAAAATACGACTGCAACAAAAACAGAGCCGACTCAAAAGGTAGTCGAAAAAGCACCTGCTCCAAAAGCACCGATTGTAAAGAAGGCAACTCCACCTGCTACAACTTCGGGCGTTTCTGACGAAGTGAAGAAAAAACGAAGTAATTATTTCGTTTCAACAGCTCGTCAGAAGGAGCAAATTGATACCCTTTTCCCGTATGATTTATCCTTCAAAGATTTGAATGGAAAAGAGTTGATGTCTGCTGAAGCAATGCCCAAAAATGGAAAGCCAACGGTTTTACTTTTTTGGTTAACGACTTGCGCTCCTTGCCGTATCGAAATGGGACAAATCAAGAAAAAATATGCAGGTTGGAAAGAAATGGCAGATTTCAATTTGTATGCGATTTCAACCGATTTTCCAAAGAACCATGAGCGCTTTTTCAAAACAGTAAAAGAGCAAGAGTGGGGTTGGGATACTTACTTGGATGTCAATCGCGAGTTCTTAAAAATCATGCCTGGGAATCTAAACGGTTTGCCACAAACCTTCATTTTAGATAAAAACGGAAAGATCGTTTTCCACAAAAGAAAATACCGACATGGAGACGAGGACAAGTTATTTGCAAAAATTATGGAGATAGCGGATAAGGGATAAGTGGCTTGAAACACAAGAGGTTTTACAGGCTGTCTTATCACTATTCTTTGTAAACATCTTAAAGAAACTGGCGAGTGCGAGCGTACGGTCGGAATGGTTCAGAAATAAATTTACATTTCTCTACTTGTTCTTTTTTCCTTCCGCTACCTTGAAAAAGCTTCGCAGATGTGCTAGCATCGCCTACGTTTATTAGAATAAAGTCTATTGCTGAACCATTCCTAAGAATTATATTTAACCTTCTAATTTCTCCGTCGGTTTATTCTGAATATTGATATGTGGTAAACCAATCTTGGTTCCGCTCTGAATCAATGCACCTTTTTTCAAAACAATAATGCCGTCTCTGATACAGTGCGTTTCAAATTCTGCATCTTCCAATTCATCACCTCCGATGATTTCTACTTCTGAACCAATCTTACAGTTTTTGTCAATAATGGCTCTATCAATGAAGCAGTTAGCGCCAATGCCCATGGGGGGCGTATCGCTTCCTGCGGCTAGGATTTCGTCCATTGTTTGGTAGCGTTGCGCACCCATCAAAATAGAATTTGTAATGGTAGTGCCTTCACCAATTCTTTGTCGAATACCGATTAAGGAATTCTCAATTGAAAGTGCATGAATCACACATCCATCTGCAATCATCGCTTCGTTTACGACCGTACCAAAAACCTTAGTTGGCGGCAACATACGCTGACGCGTATAAACAGGGCGTTCTTTATCAAAAAGGTTGAATTCAGGAACTGGCTCGGTCAACGCCAAATTTGACTCATAGAATGAAGTAATGGTTCCAATATCTGTCCAGTACCCTTTGTATTGAAAACTTGCCACTGGATTTCCTTCTGAAATCGCTTTAGGAATAAGTTCTTTTCCAAAATCAGTAGCCGTAGGGTTTTCTTCAAAAAGCTTAACTAAAGCTTCTTTTTTAAAAATATAGATACCCATACTTGCCAACCAATCTTTGCCTTGTGCTTTATCTTCGGGAGCCATTTCTGACTTCCAATTTTGGAGAATATATGGCTGTGGTTTTTCAACGAAACTCTGAATGAAACCTTTTCCATCTGCCTTCAAAATTCCAAAACCAGGAGCTTCCTTCGCATTACAAGGAATGGTTGCAATGGTCAAATCTGCCTGTTTAGCTACATGGTAAGCTGCAAATTCTCTAAAATCCATTTGGTATAAATGGTCGCCAGAAAGAATCAAAACTGCATCGTAATCACCATTGAGGTGGTGCATGGATTGGCGCACGGCATCAGCTGTTCCTTGAAACCAGTTTTTGCTGGTAGGCGTTTGTTCCGCTGCCAATACATCCACAAACCCAGAACTGAAATTATCAAAAACATAAGTCATTTTGATATGTCGATTCAGCGAAGCAGAGTTGTATTGTGTCAAAACAAAAATCTTATTGATATCTGAATTGATACAGTTACTAATCGGAATATCTATCAATCGATACTTTCCTCCAATTGGTACTGCAGGTTTGGAACGTTCGTGTGTGAGTGGGTATAATCGGGAACCGACGCCACCACCAAGTATTAGGCAGACTATTTTAATCATTGCTTCCTCTGTTTATTTCGTGTTAGAACTGTTGATACGTTTGTCTATGCGATAGGTTCATGAGAATGCGCTGTTAAGTTAACTTTTTTTGGGGATATGGCAAATTTATAGAATGGCATATTGGAAATTCCGTATCTTAGTTTTTCATGATTCCGTCTAAGACGGGCCTATAATTGAATCTGGTTGCAAACTGAATTTAGTGGTTTGTGGAAGATTTAGGCCAGCGGAGAATTTTTCTTGATAAATTCAAAACCACTTTCTTTCGTTTTTTTGGTTAAATGATTCATCTTCTTTCAAGAGGGTAGTGGTTTCGTCCGTAGCGAGCAGGCGAGCATAGGATTTTCCGAGCCAATCCATGCCGTTAATTAGGGGCTTGGCGCCACTTATTTAAGTGCCAAATTAAGCTCCCACCTCACTCGCCTCCACCAACTCCCCATACATTTCCTTATAAAGCTTAACCGAGTTTTCCCAAGAAAAATCAGTATTCATAATTCGAGTCCTAACAGTCATCAATTCCTTTTTATTTTTATACAATTCAATAGCATTGTAAACCGCCATAAACGCCTCATCCAAATCAAAATCATAAAAACGGAAACCGCGACCGCTTGCAGGTTTTTCAATCAAATCAGGAATGGTATCTTTCAAACCACCAACCGCTCTTACCACTGGAATCGTTCCGTAACGGCAAGAGTACATTTGATTCAAACCACAAGGCTCAACGCGAGACGGCATCAATAAAAAATCAGAACCAGCATAAAGTTGATGCGCCAAAGTTTCATTATATTCAAGCGAAGTGTCAAAGAAATTGAACATCTCTTTGCTCATTTTTCTAAACATATCATGTAGATATGGCTCGCCCGTTCCCAACACAAAGAAGTTAGCCTCCAAGCCACTTTGCTGAACCCGTTTTACCAAATCAGGAATCATATCCGCCCCTTTTTCATAAACCAATCGACCGATGAAAGTGAAAAGCGGTT
>CALLVG010000308.1 GCA_938010715.1 uncultured Saprospiraceae bacterium | reverse complement strand
TTTTCACTTTGCAAAGCGATGAATAATTTGCAAAAACAAAAAGGCAAATTCACTCATTTTGAAATTGATTTGCTGGTTGGTGGAGAGATTTTTCCATTGCAGCATGACTTGAAAATTACGGCACAAGAAGTAAAACCAAATTGGGTAGAAAATACAAAATCAAAAATCAGAAAAGCATTGCCGGAAGGTGTTTATGACCCTTTGCGGGAATTGTACGTCAAGTCGCCTGCTCGAAAAATTTTGGAAAAACAACGCATGGTTTCTCGCGCCGTTTTAGAAAGAAAAAACTTAATTGAATCAAGCAAAGTATTCGCTGAGTACGATTTGATTCATGTGACGCTTCCGCAAAATTATCATTACTTCCGACTCATGAAAGACCATCCGTTTGTGGTGACGATTCATGACATGACGCACAAGTTGTTTCCACAATATCATCTCAAAGCGAATATCAAAAACGCAGAGAATGGGATGCAGTTTTTTAAAAATATAAATGCACACTTGCTCGCAGTTTCAGATGCAACTCGACATGATATGATCGCCGATACAGGCGTTTCAAAAGATAAAACAAGTGTCGTTTTAGAAGCAGCAGACGAGGAGCGTTTCAATCATATTTTTGATAAAAGAATATTGAATCGAGTGTTGGAAAAATTCGGATTGGTAGGGGAGGAATACTTCTTTTCGCTCGCCACTTTAGAACCCCGAAAAAATCTAAAAAACACGCTGAACGCCTTCTTAAAATTAAAAGAAAAATACCCTGATTCGAAAATCAAATTTGTCCTCGCAGGCAAAGCTGGTTGGAAAGAAAAACTCAATATTAGTCACCCCGATATTTTAGCAATCGGCTATGTGCCCGATGAAGATTTATCGGCATTGTTGACGGGTGCAACTGGTTTCTGCTACGTCTCGCGATACGAAGGTTTTGGCTTGCCATTATTGGAAGCAATGCGCTGCATGACCCCCGTAATTTATGGCAACAACAGCAGCATGAAAGAAATCGTAAAAGACAACGGCTTACCTGCTGACCCAGATGATTTGGAACAAATTGCAGCGCAAATGTCGCTCATCGCTTTTGATGAAAAAATAAGAAACGAGTTTTCCAAAAAAGGATTTTTGAGAGCCATTGAATTGAGTTGGGAAAAGACGGCGAGTGAGACGTTGGGGGTGTATGAGAGGTTAATTTAAGAACTGAATATTTGATGAAGTCGTTTATTGGTTTATTATGTTTATTAGTTTATTAGATTTCGCTCAAAGTCAAATTTGTAGTCATTTCACTTGGAGCCTTGGTCTTTTAAATATTTGATGTAGCCGTTAAGCATTTTATGAATTATATCAATTTTTGATTTATAATTTTTAAGTTCTTCTTTTGAAATATATTGACAATCAAATGCACAGATCAAATGATCTAATGTTTCCAAAAGTTCACCTCTTGCAATACGGCAAGATTGAATGTTTTCTTTGAAATGAAATTTTCCATGTCCTTCTGCAATATTTGCAGTAATGGATCGAGATGAGCGAACAATTTGATCCACAAGTCTGTACTTTTCATCACTTGGGAGTCCTTTTGTGAATTGAAAAATTTCATTTCTAAACGCTCTCGTTTTTTGCCAAACTCTTAATTCTGTAAATGGCTGACTTATACTCATAGCACAATGTTTAATTTCAAATGTACGAATAAACGTATTAAACCAATAAACGTAATCAACTAAATTGACATTTAACTCCACAGAATTCGTCCTCTTTCTCCCGATCATGTACATCCTGTACTGGTCCCTGCAAGGGCGTCGAAATTTGCAAAATGTGTTGTTGCTGATAGGCAGTTATATCTTCTATGGTTGGTGGGATTATCGGTTTTTGGGGTTGTTGTTTGTCAGTTCATTTGTGGATTATTGGGTCGGGCGATTAATGCCTCAGTTTTATGAAACCAAGAAAGCGAAGTGGCTACTCTGGGTGAGTTTGTTTGTGAATTTGGGGATGTTGTTTGTTTTCAAATATTACGACTTTTTTATAACGGAATTTCAGACCGCGTTTGCCTCTGTTGGCATTCCGCTCAACGTGACCACGCTGAGTATCATCCTACCCGTTGGGATAAGTTTTTATACTTTTCAAACGCTGAGTTATACGATTGATATATATCGGAAAGAGCTAAAACCGACGCACAATATCATCGACTTTTTTGCTTACGTGAGTTTCTTTCCGCAGTTGGTTGCAGGGCCGATCGAACGAGCGTCTTCACTACTTCCACAATTTCAAAATGATAGACAAAAACTAACGCCCGAAGTAGCAGCAGACGCATTGCGACAAATTCTTTGGGGCTTTGTTAAAAAGATGGTTTTTGCGGATAATATTGGAGTCGTGGTTGATCAGATATTTGGAAACTATACAGAGGTTTCTGCGATTACACTTCTGTTGGGAGGAATCCTTTTTGCCTGTCAAGTTTATTCAGATTTTGCGGGTTATTCAGACATTGCAATTGGGGTAGGGAAGTTGTTTGGTTTTAGATTGATGACCAATTTTAGAGTGCCGATGATTTCGAAAAGTATTCCTGAATTTTGGTCCAAATGGCATATTTCCATGACGACTTGGTTTGCAGATTATATGTTTAAACCAATGGTTCGGAACGTTAAGCATAGTCCGGTTTTGAGTTTTTTATGTGTCGTTTTTCTGTTTATGACCATTGGATTTTGGCATGGGGCGAATTGGACATTTATCGTTTTTGGTTTGATAAATGGATTGCTTTTTATTCCTGCGGCATTGCGTCGAGTTAGTCCCAAAGTCGCTAAGTTTTTGGACAGTCTGTACTCTACTCGTTTTTTGACAGCTATCATGATCATCGGAACGTTCATTATCAATGGATTTACTTCTATATTTTTCAGGTCGCCTGACATTCAAACTGCTATCGGATATGTCGTGAATATGTTTTTTTATGCGCCGATTACAATGCCTTCAAAAGATGTGTTAGAAATATTTTTTATTTGGGTTGTTCCCTACATGATCTGGGAAGGCTACATGCGGAAACATGAGCACCAAATGAATATTATTCATTTCCCAAGATGGCTGCGTTGGTCGATATATTATTTTTTAGTAACGTTGATAATTATGGTGGGGAACTTTGGGAAACCGCCGTTTATCTATTTTCAATTTTAGTTTGTTGATTAGGATTTAGTACTTTTGAAATTCGACCCAAGGTATAATGATTAATGCACCACAAAAGGCACAAAAGTTCACAAAAGAATTTTTAATGTTTGAAAAGCTTATGTGGTCTTTTGTATCTTTTGTGGTGCAAAAAAAAAGTCGCTTCAGAAAGTTTATATAGTTAGTCCAACATACAATGATTAATGCACCACAAAAGGCACAAAAGTTCACAAAAGAATTTTTGAAGTTTGAAAAGCTTATGTGGTCTTT
>CALLVG010000307.1 GCA_938010715.1 uncultured Saprospiraceae bacterium | reverse complement strand
CTCTGATTTTCGAGAATTCAAGTGTTCTTTCAACCTTTTTACTTCTTTTTTCCTACCAATTAATATATTCATACACTTTCGATTTGGCTTTAACTATGCAAAAATAACCACTTTAAGCCAAATCAAAGAATCAATCTGGCTTAAAGTACCTTTTTTAACCCACTTTAAGCCAAATCAAAATTTTTCTTTCTGTTTAAAAAGCCGTTTTTAAACTACAACAGAAACATCTACCTTCACCTCAACAAAATTCAAAACATAACATGGAACCAATTTTTACTAACGACGCCGTCGTATTAGGACTTTTGATGCTCGTCTTGGCATTTGTTTTCAAGACATCCGGAAGTGATAGCGCTGGCTGGAAGAAATTCTACACTTACATTCCTGCATTATTGTTGTGCTATTTTTTACCTGCCCTATTGCATTGGCCGTTGGGTTTGATTTCAGCACATTGGTACGATACTTCAGCGCTGATGAAATACCTCACAGATTTGGGGCATCAAGTTCCATCAGGACTTTCCTATAATGAAATGCAAACATGGATTGGAGACAATGGCATTGAAGGCACCAAGCAATTCGAAGGGCATTCGCGATTGTATTTCGTTGCATCGCGCTATTTGCTGCCTGCCAGTTTGATTTTACTTTGTTTAAGTATTGATTTAAAATCAGTTTGGAATCTTGGGCCAAAAGCACTGATCATGTTCATCACCGCAACAATTGGCGTTGTGATTGGTGGACCTGTGGCTTTGTTGGTTGTTGAAAATATTGCTCCGAATATCATCCCAGTTTCCTCAGATGAATTGTGGCGAGGACTTGCTACCGTCGCCGGGAGTTGGATTGGTGGAGGTGCCAACCAAACGGCCATGAAAGAAATATTCGAAGTAGGTGACAACTTATTTGCCACGATGATAATTGTTGATGTGGTGGTTGCAAATATTTGGATGGGCTTCCTTTTATATGGAGCCAACGTGAGTGATAAAATCGACCGTCGCCTCAAAGCCGATAATTCTTCCATCGAAACATTGAAAACGAATATGGAAAATTATCAAGCAAGAGTAAGTAAAATTCCAACGACAACTGATTCATTTATTTTGATGGCAGTGGCTTTTGGAGGCGTTGCTTTTGCACATTTCGGAGCGGATTTTATTACCAAAACGCTTTTGACAGATAGCATGAGAGCGTCTTTAGCTTCCGCTAATTTGCACTCTTTGATGTCTCATTTCTTTTGGTTAATTGTAATAGTTACCACTTTAGGTATCGCAATTTCATTTACCCGTTTGCGTGCATTAGAAGGCGTTGGTGCTTCTCGTTGGGGATCTGTTTTTATTTACATTTTGGTAGCAACCATCGGTATGAAAATGGACTTGGGAGAAGTTTGGGCGAACCTTGGATTATTTGCGATTGGTATCGTTTGGATGTTAGTACATGTGAGTTTATTGCTCTTCGTGGCTTGGGTGATCAAAGCGCCGTTTTTCTTTGTAGCAGTTGGTAGTCAGGCAAATATTGGAGGTGCAGCTTCTGCGCCGATTGTGGCTTCTGCATTTAGTCCTGCCTTAGCGCCTGTTGGGGTGTTGCTTGCAGTTCTGGGTTATGCGTTGGGGACATATTTTGCGATTGTCTGTGCATTGTTGATGCAAGGAGTTGCTGGGTAATTTTTCCCAATCAATTAAAAAAAAAGTTCTTAGACAAATCCTGTGAATTAAGAAACGCTCAAAAAATAACTTCTCGATTTCAAAAAAATAGTGAAGGAAAAGTGATTGATAAAGAGGTTTTTCGAGCTAATTTTTTGAATTAAAGAGAGAAGTTATTTTTTGAGCAATACTAAGTACAATGTAAAATAAATCTTTTGTTTTTTTAATTTTGGGATTAAAACTCAAGATGGAAAAGCAACACGTAAAATTATCAAAGTCAGACAAAAGCGTCTTACATGAATTATTGAAAAAAGGCTCAATGAAGTCGAGGACTTACAAACGTGCGATAGGCTTATTGGAATTGAATAAGGGTCAAACTCTAAAATCGGTAAAATCAATTGCTCTGCTGTCGGCGAACAGTTTAGGCAAACTTGCCAAACGCTATAAATCAGAAGGCTTAGGCTGCTTATATGATAATCCTCGTCCGGGTCGTCCGGTCAAAATAGACCAATCACAACAAGACCAATTAACCCTGTTATCTTGCAGCGAAGCTCCTGAAGGGTACAGCCAATGGAGTCTTCGTTTACTGGCAGACAAAATGGTAGAGTTAGGTCACTGCGATAGTATTTCACATACCCAAGTGGGCAATGTTCTTAAAAAAAGAAAATAAAGCCTCACTTGACAAAAACATGGTGTATCGGAGTCATTAATGCGGCATTTTTAGCGTGCATGGAAAACATCTTACATCTTTATTCATTGCCTTACGATGAATTATATCCGGTCGTCAGTTTTGATGAACGCCCTTGCTTTTTGATTGGCGATAAAGTTAAATGCTTAGAAATGAAAGCAGGGCAAGTCAAAAAGCAGCACTATGAATATGAAAAAAACGGAGCTTGCTGTCTTTTAGCTGCGATTGAGCCATTGACCGGCAAACGAATCGCGGAGGTTTATGACAGACGTCGTAAAGTTGAATATGCAGAATTTATGCAAATGGTCGCTCAAGCATTCCCTAAAGCCAAGAAAATTCGATTGATTCAAGATAATTTGAATACACATAATGCAAGTTCATTTTATGAAAAATTCGATGCGCAAGCCGCTTTCGAACTGACTCAAAAATTCGAATTTCATTATACTCCAAAAAAAGGCTCATGGCTCAATGTTATTGAAACTGAGTTTTCAGCTTTAGCAAGATTATGCCTCAATCGGCGAATTCCGACTAAAGAAATTTTAAGAAGTGAAGTCCTCAAACTTATCAAAGAACGTGAACATAACAAGGTCAAAATCAATTGGAAATTTTCAATTACCGATGCCCGTAGAAAAATGAAAAGGCATTATATAATTGTAAACAACCAAAATAAATAACAAAATATTTATTTTACAGTGTACTTAGTATTACTCAAAAAATAACTTCCCTCTTCAATTCAAAAAATTAGCGAAGGAAAACCTCATTATCAATCACTTTTCCTTCACTAATTTTTTGAAATCGGGAACTTATTTTTTGAGCGTTCCTTATTAACTTTCAACTAAAAAATGATTTACGACGTAATTGTCATTGGAGGAGGAGCAGCGGGTTATTTTGCAGCCATCAATTGCGCTGAGGCAAGACCTGATTTCAAGGTCTTGATTTTGGAAAGAGGAAAAGCTGTTTTAAATAAAGTAAAAATATCGGGTGGAGGCCGATGCAACCTCACCCATAATTGTCCAATTCCAGAAGAATTAGTCAAAAACTACCCGCGTGGTAGCCGAGAACTCCGAGGTCCGTTTTACGAATTTGGTCAACCTGAAACCCTAAATTGGTTTCACAAAAGAGGGGTTAAAACCAAAATCGAACCGGATGGCCGCATGTTTCCGACAAGTGACAAATCTCAAACAATTATGAATTGCTTGACTGCTTCCGCAGAAAAAGCAGGAGTCGAACTTCGATTGAGCAGCAAAGTGACTGATTTAGAACCACAAAAAGATGAGACTTGGAAAGTTCTTTTTGCTCACCAAAAACCTATTTTTTCAAAAAAAATAATGGTTGCTGCAGGTAGCTCAAATAGTGTTTGGAAAATACTCGCCAACTTAGGTCACAAAATAATTGAACCTGTTCCTTCACTTTTCACTTTTAACATCAAAGACCCTCGTATTGATGGTTTGATGGGCACTTCAATTCCTGAAGGTCATTTTTCATTGGTTTCAAATTTTGATAAGAAAACCCGCCGAAAATATCAGCTGGAATCAAATGGTTCTTTGCTAATTACCCATTGGGGTTTGTCTGGTTTTGGTGTTTTGAGAATGTCTGCATGGGCAGCGAGAGCATTGGCGGATTTAGGATATAAAGCGGACTTGAAAGTTAACTGGCTACATCCTCAAACGCAGCAACAAGTGGAAGAAAAACTACTTACACTGAAAAGGGAATGGTCTAAAAAAACAGTTCAATCTCTCTCTCCTTTTCAAAACATTACTGCTCGGTTGTGGAAGAGTTTTGTCAATCACGCTTTGGAAAACAAAGAAAAAAACTGGGCAGACCTCAACAAAAAAGAACTTCAGCAACTCACCAAAAATCTATCAAGCGCCACTTTTAAAATAAAGGGAAAGAGCACTTTCAAGGAAGAATTTGTGACGGCAGGAGGTGTCGCACTCAAAGAAATTAATTTCAAAAAATTTGAATCAAAGTTACTACCAAACCTTTTTATGGCTGGCGAAATAATAAACATTGATGCCGTGACCGGTGGATTCAATTTCCAAGCAGCTTGGACAGGAGGTTGGATTGCTGGACAGGCAATGGCTGATATAGAAGTTATTTAAAAACTCCTTGATTTCTTAAATAACTTCTATAAAGAACAAATCTCTGAACTTTATTGGTTTAAAGAATGTTATTAATATGAAGCAAAGTTCAAATTCGTATGAATTAGACTTTATTCTAAAATATTTCGTGTGCAAGCAAATACTTCTTTTTTCGCTACTTTTCGTTAAAAAATAGAACCATAGCTAAGGCTATGCTTAGATTTTTTGCTTCGATTAGCACAAAAATAAGCATTCGTTACGCTACAAACTATTACAGAATAAAATCTATGAAAGAGTGTAGTTATCTTTTTTTTTAAAGTTGAAAAAATAACATTTCGATTTGAAGCGGTTATTTTCCTATCATACTACCCCGATTAAAATCGGGACACGCGTTAAAAAGCCTTTGATGCTCTGGCAATAAGCAAACTTAAGAATGCTAAGGCTTTGGCTGCGTTTTTTACCTCATCTGATAGAAAAATAATTAACCTCATTTTCGAAACATTATTAAATCACATTTACTAATGGGTGGAACATACCACATTTTCCTTTCATTATTTGTACCTTTGCAGTCCGTTTGATAGGAACGCTGATTATTTGCATTGATAAAAGTTGAAAAACACTTCCAATTGTTAATCATTAGTTTTCTGCTCTCTCGAAAATTATTGATTAACCTAAATACAGTGCATGTCGAAATCTCATCAGTCATTTAACAAAAAGGAAAAAGAAAAGAAACGCAAGAAAAAACGCGAAGCAAAGCTCGAAAGACAAAGACAACGTAAAGTTGAAAAAGCTGAAGCTGGTCCTAAGACTTTCGAAGATATGATTTCCTACGTTGATGAAGATGGGAATTTCTCAGCTACTCCTCCAGATCCAACAAAAAAGAAAGTAATTAACGCTGAAGACATCGAATTAGGTGTCCCTAAACGTGAAGAATTCGATCCAAACCGACAAGGAAAGGTCAAATTTTTCAATGGTGAAAAAGGCTATGGCTTTATTACGGATTTGGGTTCAGGTGAAGGCATCTTTGTTCACATTAATAACATTGAAGGAAATATCGAAGAAGGTGATAAAGTTACTTTCGAGATTGCGATGGGACCAAAAGGTCAATACGCATCCAATGTGAAAATTGATAGAACGCCTGACAAACCAAAAGAGCCAAGGGCGGAAAAACCTGGCGATAGAAATAATGATAGGCCAAACAATCAACGTGCTGAAAATTCAGCAGAAAAACCTTCGGCAGAAAAGCCATCAGAAGGAAAGGTTGAAGATTAGAAATACGGTCATATTGAAATAAAAAATAGCCGCTTCAATTTTTTGAAGCGGCTATTTTTTTTGCCGATTGTTAATACATCCCCGAATGAATTCGTGGGCTGACCCAAACTATTTACTGATTCCTCGCAAAATTCATTTGATTCTTAAATTCCTGCATAGCACTTTCCCATTTAGAAATAGAAATCGCATCGCTGTATTTTTCATTGGCCTCTTCAGTCGCATTTCTAATTTGCTCCGACCATTTGTTCATTAACAAATCAACTTGAGCCGCTGACATTGGGCCATTTTTGAAACGCTCGCGTTGTGTCTCATATTCAGTATTGAATTTTGCCCATCCACCGATCAATTTATCACAGGCAGCAGATTTTTGAGTAATTCCAAAAAATCCACTACTGAATGGATTGCAATTATTTCTGGTTTCACCCCATTCGTCAGCAATAGGGGTTACTGGGTTCGCATTGGAAATAATGTTCTCAAATGCGTTGTCCAAATCCCATGGAATAAGGTGCATCGTTTTTTCAGACGGTTCTTCGTACCAGAAAAAATTATGAGGTGCACAAACATTGCCATTACAGTACCAATGAAAAGCACCGTCATCGTTTCTTATCGTTCGATCTACCGCAGCGTAAGAAATGATTTCATCAACATTCATCCATTTCTCAATGACTGCTTTTAACGCAGTATCATCAGCGGCATCTATAATTTCTTGACCAAAGGTTCGAATCATTTCAACAGATGGTTCTTCGTCTTCATTTGTTTCGAGTGCTTGCAAATATTCATTATCCGAAAATACATTTCCGTTACTATGCAGTGGCCAAATTTCCTTATACAGATTCCCTTTTCCATCTTCAAAATTTTGGCGTGTGAAACGTCCATCTATTTGCTCAATTAAGGCATAAACACCTGAGTATTCTCCATTAATGACCAAACGGGCATGAACTGCACGCGGTGCGGGAATGCCCATTTCTCGAAAGAAATGATATCCCATCCTATCGCGCATTTGCGAATCATCGTTGTTCATGGAATGGAACTGCAATTTTTTCAAACCGAAAAATTTGTCATCACTGTCATTCCAATTGATTTTGATTTTCATCGACAGTTTGGTGCAAGTTTTAAAGCCAGAAGGATCCGCCCAATTAATCCCCGAAAGACAACCCACAAATGCTCCAATCGAACCTTTGTATCTGATCCCAACTGGTTGGATGGTTTCTCCTTCAAAGGTCAAACTACCTTCGACATATTCTTCAGCAGCTGGATCACTATTTATTTTTTGGAGACTTTCGACAGGTAAGTTCAATTCGAAAGTATGGAGTTTACTTTGGTCAAAAATATATTCTGAATCGCCGTTGAGATAATTATCAGTAGCACCTGGCTCTACCACAGTTGTTGTATCATTTGGGGAACCAGTATCGCCGGGGTCGCCTGTTCCAGATGGTGTTGGTTCATCATCTGGCTTGCAACTAAAAATTAAGGCAACCAATAATAAGCCGAGTGTAAATCTATTTTTCATTATGAATTGTGGTTTGATTAAATTCTTTTAATAGCAAAGTCCCTTTCCTGAGGCGTATTTGCATTGAATAATTTTTCTGGGTTTGAAGGGTGCAATTCTTCAATATCCGTATTGATCAAAACCTTTCGTGGACAAGAATATCCTTTTGAAAGATAATTCAACAAAACTGGATAAGCCTTTGGTTCCCAGATAGTTATAAGTGGTTCAGGGAATTTTGTTTCTGGGTTATGAAAACAAGTAGCGAGTTTTTGAGGGTTTCTATTTTTGAAAAGTTGTTGCATCATTTCTTCATCGACAAACGGCACATCAATAGGCAAAGTGCAGATGGAATTATTGGGAAATTTTTGAAAAGCAGAAAGCAATCCACCATACGGCCCCAAGCCGATGAACGTATCTTGAATCGTTTTAAAACCAGAATCAAAAGTCTGATTCACTCCTCCCGACAAATAAATTTCTTTACAAAAAGGCTTTAATAAATTCGCCAAATGTTCACGCTGATTGGTTTGGTGATAAGTAATTTCGCCTTTGTCTTTCCCCATTCGAGTACTTTTTCCGCCAGCGAAAACGACTCCGATGATTTCAGCAATTTGACTTTCGATTATTTTAGAAATATGATTTGAAATTTTATCAACTTCTTCAATTTTAAAAATAGGAACGTCTTCAAACTTTTTCACAAAATCAAAAACCTCATTTACGCCATCCAAAATTATCATTTCCACCTGCCCTACTCTATCCATTTTTCGCGAAAGCGAATCCTTCTTTTTTTCATTAATAATCAAAACTTGTCTATCGGTTTTAAAATGGTTTCCATTGACCAAAACAGCATCCTGATTATTAAAAAGAAATCGACTATTTTCAATAATCGAACTTTTAGAATCTAAACGATGAAAGGATATTTTATCAGTAAAAATAGATTGGTATGGAGTTTCCAATTCTTCTCCATCTCCGTGATCCGCATCGACGTAGGAGAGATTCCATTTATCAGATAAATGTGTTGCAACTTCTGCACAAAGTTTTTGAATCGTTCCGCAGGGCGCTCCTAAAAATCCTAATTCCATTTTGTGAAATTGACCACCATTTGGGCGCTCCAACTTTGCATGTTTTTGATGCTTTTTCATTTTGTAAAAATAAGTAATTTTTGTGGGGATTTCTTTTGGTGATGGTTAACATACCCCAGACACTCCGCAAGCACCACCAAAAACAAAAATCCCGAACCTTCTTTCAAAGATTCGGGATGCGCGTAATATTCAATAACCAAATTGGTTAAAAACCTTTTCCTCTTTTTGAGCTTTTGGTTGATGTCGATTTTCTCGAACTTGAACCTCTGCTACTTTTGAAAGCGCTTGAAGGCTTCGATGACTTTCTACTTGCCTTCGAGGTACTTCTTTTCGGAGCAGATTTTACAGAAGAACTTTTTCTACTACTTGAAGAACCTCTGTTAGATTTCACAGATGATGAACTTCTATCGCTTTTGTAAGAACCTCTACTTGGCTTTGAAGTAGATTTTCTATCACTCTTATAACTACTACTTCTGTCTGACTTACGTGAAGTACTTCTATTTGGTTTTACAGTTGATGACCTTCTGTCACTTTTGTAAGTACTTTTACTTGGTCGAGTCGATGTATTTCTATCGCTGCCATAAGAAGCACCTCTATCCGATTTTTTAGAAGTTGACCTTCTATCCGTTTTATAATCTGAGTTTCGGTTAGACTTGGTAGAAGATGTTCTTTTATCAGACTTGTAAACGCTCCTGTCAGTCGATTCATAAGACTTGTTAGATCTTGAAATATCTCTGTCCTTTTTGCTTGGTGCAGCGCCATATTCACCTCGTTTAGAGGGTTTTGAAGTTTCTACTTTTTGACTAAAGTATCCACCTCTTTCGATATTTCTATTCACTTTTACATCGTCACGAGACCTTTCATATCTATCTGATTTCCTACCAGTATTTGTCCCTGCAACTCCTCCTCTCAAACGTTCATCATCTCTGATACCTCTTCTTCTATCAAAATCCCTACGACGCTCTGGCGGTGTTTGTGAAATATCACGTCTGCGGTTGCCATTTCTGTTTCTATCTCTATTGTAAACGACCTCACATCGGTTGTATCTATCTCTAATCCAAGGAGAATAAGCTCTCCTGCGTGGACGGTAATAATTGTTCACATAAACAATCGTTACAGCTGGTGCAGGGCGGAAAAATCCTCTACGGTAGCGAGCACATCTGTCATAATAAGTATTATAATAAAATGGTCTCCAAGGATTCCAAACGCGTGGGTAATATCCCCAATAATATGGCGAACGGTAGTAAGTATATCTCGGTGCAAAAATATTACGAACGATAGGCCAGTAAAATACATTGATAAAACCTCTCGTAACGACTGCGTCACCTGCTGGGCCATAACCTCTACGGTTTTGGTGATAAGCAATGTCGTTTGGTTCTAAAACCATGTCTGGTCCGAACAAATATTCGTCACCAATGATTTGCAAATTAGCACGACGGCGACCTGTTTTTTCAATCGCTATCACTGCAACATCTTGTACGTCTCTGCGCCCCAAAACAGCTTGCATCACTAATAAACGGTTGTTTCTATCCTCAGATACATCTGATACTCTAATGAAATCTGTACGACCGTCATTGTTCAAATCAAGGTTGTTGACGAAGTTGTCACGACTATTGATTCTATTTTCAAATTCATCGACTGAGCGCGAATCTTTAAAGGTTTCTAAAGCTCCTTCTAAACTGAAGTTATCACCTAAATAGCCTGGATAAAAATCATCATCGTAAAAATCGTCATCATACCCGTACTGAGCGGTAAGTGATACACTCGTAAATAAAATCGAAAGGATAAATAAAAAACTTAGCTTTTTCATCTTCTTAAGTTTTAATGATTAAAAATCGACATTTACTGTTATGACAAAATTTTTATTCGCTAACCCTAATCTGTCTTTTCTAATATTAGGACGATTAATCATCCATCAGGTTTATATTTTAACACTTAATTAAGCTACGATATAAAATAATCGAACAATTGTTGCAAAAACATAACTTTCAATGTTCTTTTCTCAATTCATTCACCCTAAGTTTTAAAGGAATTTTATGATTTGTTATTAAAATAAGGCTCTATGTCGAATGAAGCGGGTGAACCAATTTTCAATGAGTTGATTTAGCGAGCCTCAGAGAGGCGTTAATATCTATAGAAAGATTAAATACGGATCTGATTCCTCCTCTAAGCACCAGCGGTGCGATCATATAATCGCACCGCTGGTGCTTAGGTGTCATTTTATAAATATTTATTGCTAAAAATATTACCGCCTCTCTGAAGCTTAATTGAATGCACCCACTTGATTTAACATAGAACCATAAATAATTAGATTTAAAAAAAACAATTCGGTTGATTTACAGCAATAGGTGTACCTTCCCGAATGCAAGATGAATCAAATGACCTTTTTTCAAAAATAAATAAACCAAACCCCGCTCTTTTAAAAAAGGAGATCGAATCTTACAAGGGAAAAAGAAATTTATCAGAACCCATTGGGATTTTACAATCGGGCAACCACGTTTTGATAGAGGGGGTGTATAGTAATGGTTTAGAATTATTAAGTGCTTTGCAATCCTATCTCAAAAAAAAACATCCTAATCAAAGTTTTCAAGAACAACGTGCCTATCGTTCGGAGTACAGCAGATTATCCAATTTAGTACTTTTAGAAATTAATAAAAACACTTTAGTGGTCAAGAAAGCACCAACGATTGGTTGGTTAGAAAAACTATATTCTGACTCAGGTAGTTTTCTACTCTCCTTCCCTCAAATTCAAGGATTGAATAGTGCTTGGCAATGGTATTTAAATGGTATCTCCATTCCTGTTTTAAGAAATAAGATTCACCCATATTATGGCGTTTATTTTCCCACTCGTTTTGAGCATTTAATACTTTTTGATAATTGGTTGAAACGCTATGAAGGGCAAAAAAAATCAGCGATTGATATTGGAATAGGAAGTGGTATTCTTTCTTTTTTATTAATGAAACATGGTTTTCAAAAATCATTTGGTACCGACCTCAATCCCAATGCAATTATCGGATTGACCGAGTCAATGAAAGGTACAAAACTGTCCCGAAAAATAGAACTTGATTTCGCTCACCTTTTTGGTAAATGGAAAAAACCAACGGAACTTATCGTTTTTAATCCACCGTGGTTGCCAACATCTCAGACCATCAATCGGCTCGACGAAGCCATTTATTACAATAAAAAACTCTTCCCTGAGTTTTTTGAGGAAGCAAAAAAACGATTGTTACCAGATGGTCGAATCGTCATTTTATTTTCGAACTTAGGTGAGATAACGAAAGAAACAAAAGAGCATCCGATAAAAAATGAACTTGCGGATGGGACGCGTTTTGAATTAGATTTATTTCTAAAAAAATCAGTAAAAAAGGCTTCGGACAAAACGAAAAGGAATCAACATTGGCGAGCAAAAGAGGAGGTGGAATTGTGGGTTTTGAAACATAGAGATGATAATCATTCTGTTTAGGAACGTGTAAAAAATAACTTATAACATGTTCCTAAGCGAACAAAAATAGAAGCTGTCTCAAAAAGTTTTACGTAGGGGAGTTTTCAAAACCCGTCATATTAGACCTTTTGAGGCAGCCTCTTCAACAAATATTTTTTCACCTTGAAAGGTCTAAAAACACTCCCACTGAGTAAGAAGGCGCCGCAGCGATTATCTCTCCACGAAAGGCACCCGCGACGCCTGCTGAAATACCGACTTTCTTCGTAACATAATAACTTGCCTCAAAAGCAATACTCGAAAACTCGGAATTGTTTGCAAAAATGCTTGTACTCGTAACGGTCTCTGCAGTTGCTCCATTTTTGAAGGACTCTACTGCATTCAATTTGGAAGTGATCCATAATTCTCTGTTTAATAATCCTAATCCAAACTCAACTCCATATCTAAATTCCTCTGAAAAATCTTTGGTACGATTATTAAAACCTGTGTAGGCACTAATGTAAGCAGGTGTTTTTCCAATATTGAATCCGCGACCTGCGTCTATTTGTATAATTTGATTGAACTCGCCATCTCCTGTCTGCAAATTATTCAATTCACCTGCGACAGGTGTCCCCGTTGGCAAACCTAAAATCAATGATAAAGCAATCGGTATTTTGGCACCTGGCTTGGTCAATCCATATTTAAAACCTAAATCAATATCTCCAAGACGGTTGATGGCCTCCCCTGCTACGATGATGTCTTCTGTTGTTGCAGAACGCAAATTGTTCATGAAATTTCTACTCAGCAGTGGTGCATTTAAAATAGTTGTAAATCGGTCAGTGATTCCATACTCGGCATAAAGCGAAGTGTTGAAAATACCTGTGGTAACGTTTGGGTCAATTAAACCCTGATCGGTAAAATGTTGGTCAAAAACTATCCACCATTCAGAAAGTTTGAAGTAGCCCTTGCCTTTTTGTTGAGGCCAAGGGCCACCTGCAAACGAGAATGTTGAAAACACTATTATTATGATAAAGACTAAACTTATATTTTTCATGTTGTTTGATTTCTTCTTTGGATAATGGGTTATTCTTGAATAGTGCCGTCACCAACTTTTACATTAAAGGGCTTACAGAAATAAACGATGTGTTTATAATCATTGAAGCCTATGCCTTCCAGTTCATAAGTATGTGCTCCTCTAAAAGTGGTCACTTTTCCAATTTCAAATGCTCCTGCGACTGAGTTTTTATTGTTTGAAAGATAGACGTAAAGACCAGGCAATCTATTAGAAGCAATGTAATCCTCTCCAAATTCGAGTAAAATTTTATCCCCATCTTCGTAATAAACAAAATCACCGGCCAAGTCATAAAATGTAGTTGTTTCTACTCGGCCTTCAATTCGATTTTGAGTAAGGACTGTAGTTTCTCCGACCACAACGGTTACTTCGTCTTTTAGGGTTTGGGTGTCCGTTTCAAATTCAACTGAAATAGTTGCAGCTCCTTTTTGTTTGGCTGTTGCTAATCCGTTTTGATCAATTTCTATAATGTCGGTATTTGAGCTACTCCAAGTAACATTAGCTGTTTCTTCTTGTCCAATATTATTGAGGAACATTTTTTCAAATTGAAAAGTAGTGTTGATTTCAATACTATCAATTGAGGATGTGATTCTTAAAGATTCATTTACAAAATCTTCTAAAAAATCGTCCCCAACACAGCTGGTAAAGGTTAATAAAAAGCCGATGAAGAAAAGCGATATATTTTTCATTGGAAGTGAGTTTGATTTAAAAAATGAGAGATAAGCACCGAGGGAAATACTTACCTCTCATTTATATTTCAATAATTACCTTCTTATTTTGAAACTGTTCCTGAAGGGTTAGTATTAGCAGCATTATTGTCCATTCCTAATGGTGCGTGTACTGGTGCATCAGCAGAAACTGCTCCCACTAATGGTTTCAAAGTAAATGGAGCAGCACTGTTATCTGGAACTGGCTCTACTGAAATAACAACAGTCTTACCTGTCAAATCCACTGGAAAGTCTAAACCAGCTGGAGCATTTGTCAAAAAGTCTTCTCCTGGAAATGGAGGTCCTGCCTGAGTACCACTGTAGTTAGCACCACCATCGGCACCTGTTGCAGAAGTGAAAACTCCAGTTGAAACTGGTGTTCCATCAATTACAGCCCATCCTTCATAAGCCCATCCTTCAGGAAGTTCAGGCAAATCCAAACCAGCTACTGGCCCAGTCGCTGCTGAATTATCAAGCCACCAAACACCGCTCGCTTCGTTTGTATCGTCCATATCTGTAGGAGTTGCAAGAATGTAAGTTCCTGTAGCTGCAGTAAAATCGGTTGCTAAAGCTGCACCGTGTCCAACTGTAAGAGCTGCACTATTTCCACTGAAGTCACCTGCCAAAATGTGTACTGGGCTTGGCGCTGGGTCACTATCTGGACTTGGCTCGATTGTCAATACATAAGTTGTAGCAGCAGCTAAATCATCTGCGCCTACTTCAAATGATGTTCGGGAAGCAATTCCATTAGCATCTACTTCAAAGATTCCAGCTGATACAGGATTACCATCTACGATAAGCCATCCTTCATAAGCATAATCGTCACCTAAATCTTCAAGGCCAGAAAAGTTTGTTTCAAAAGTTGCGGTGTTGACTGTCGGTTCGTCATCGTCATCACAGCTTGTTAGAAAAGTAAAAGAGAAAAGAGAGAAAATTAAAATCCAGTTTAAATTTTTCATGTCGGTATGATTTTAAAAGTTTAATAATTAATATATGTGTTTATTAAATAACGAGTGCAAAAGTAAAGTTGAAGTATCCCTGCGACCTCACGTGTTTATCACATTTGTATCACAGGTCAATTCGTATCCGCTATTTGCAATTATTATCTCGTTTGATGACACAAAGATGCAGGCAAACAAAGCCTGTTTATTAGGCAGTGTTTCCCGACGTGTTGTCAATTGTTCCCGTTTTGTGAAAAATCTAATTTTTCACAAAAAAAGAAACCTTATAGTGGTAAAAGGCATTGAATAATTGAAGATTCCTTGAACTCTAATGTGAGTGTGAGATTTTTCAATTTTCAAAGATTAGTGGTAGTCCTAATTATAAATAGCAATTAAGTATTACTCAAAAAATAACTTCCCTCTTCAATTCAAAAAATTAGCTCGAAAAACCTCATTATCAATCGCTTTTCCTTCACTTATTTTTTGAAATCGGGAACTTATTTTTTGAGCGTTCCTAAATAGATCAAGAAGTTCGAAACTCCGAAGGTGAAACCCCTTCATGTTTCTTAAAAAATCGACTAAAAGACTGAATGTCCTGATAACCAACTTCATAACCAATCTCAGACACTGGCATGTCGGTATATCTTAATTTACGGCGCACCTCAATCATGATTCGGTTTTGAATGATTTGTAAAGGCGTTTTTTCACTGACCTTACTAAATAGGTTGGAAATAGTTTTCGGCGATTTATTTAAAATAGAGGCATACTCCGCCACAGAGTGTTTTTCTTTGAAATGTTGCTCGACTAAAAAATTGAATTCTCGAACAATATTGACTTGCTGATCATTTATGGCATTGAAATTTTCCTGAGTCTTATATATACGGGTACAAAGAATGAGGAATCGTTTTAGCATCATTTGAAGCATTTCCAATTGCAAATTATCTTTTGATGCCATTTCAATTTGGATCATTTTCCAAACTGTTTCCAAAATTTCAATATCTGCTGTATTGGGAAATAGTATCGGCAAATTAGATGAACCAAAAAATAGAACTCCCTTACATCCTACCTCACTATCATGATTTAAAATACAAAAGAATGGAGCGTTAAATCGAACGTATCGCGCTTTCCCCATTTTTTGTACAATTACCTGGTGCATCGAAGTCAAACAAATCAATTGATTTTTATTAAAGACATAATCTTTCGAATCAATAATAAAGCAATTGTCATCTTCTTCAAACCAAAAAATAGACAATTGCCCATCAATCAACTTTTCTGGCAAAGATGAACTGCCATCCAAGTGGATGATTTCAAAATATTCGTCTGTGGTTCCTTCATATACTTGCCTGCGCATAAATCTATTTTTAGGTTAACAACGCAAAATTACTAGGAAGGATTGAAATAAAGTGTCAAATTATATCAATTACTATTTTTCTAAGTACAGGACAAAAGTGAAATAAGAGGTTTACTAAACTTAATTTTCAAAAAACTCGCGAATAGAATTATCGAAATCAGAGCATTTAGCGAAAGCGAAGTTTAGTAAACCTATGTTTTGTCCTGTACTCAGACTATTTTTATACTTAGAAGTTTTTTAAGAATTCATGATTTCGCGAAAGCGATAAAATAGGCTTGTCACAAATGTGTTGATTATTTAATCCGTGCTATTTATCCAATTCAAAAGTCATTATTATACTTTTATGACGAACAAATTCATTTTGAATTTTAAAATAAGTAAAGTTGAAATAATAAATTTTTGAACCAAAAAGCTCTTTAAAAATGCGTCATCTTCCAAATCCAAATCTTTTTCTTTCACAGATTTTTAATGATATAAAATCAGTCGAAATTGAAATTTCGCATTACTTCCTTGACCATATTTGTTATCGTGTTGAAAATCAGGAAAAATATAGCAGCTTAAAAAATACTTTAGCAAAAGAACATCAACTGCTCATCGAATCCGAAATCAATGGAAGAAATATTTCTGTTTTTAAATTAAAATTTCCAATTCAATTTGAAGGCCGTTCGATTCCGCTTTTGGAGTTGCCTGCGCCCAAAACAGGCAATAATTACCCTGAAGGCTGGGAACATATTGAATTTGTGATTGACGAGTCCTTGGATTTATTTTTAGAAAAATATCAAAATATAGCTTTTGATAAAAAAGGATTTTCAAAACCGCTCAACCGGGATATTCGTTTAAAACTTGGAACACTGAGTGTCAAATTTCATGAAACGAGTTTGGAAAAAGTGATACAAATCGAAAAAAACGCTTAGTCCTTTGTGTGCCTTTGGTGCTTCAAAAAAAAATTATTTAGTAAAACCGAAAAAACAACCTTTCGATTTGAAGCGGTTCTTTTTCCATTTTACTTAGAAACGTAAAACTTAAAGTACTTGCACTCCTTTACCAAGTTGTCATAAAATTTTGTTTTGGAATATTTTTCTTTTAAAATCTGAAAATACTCTCGCGGTCGAGTCGGTGGTTTACTGGGCATTGTGAAATAAAAATTTTGCTCACAACGCGCAGCCATGTAGGCTGCTTTGGCTGCCAATTCTGGATTTCTTGCATTGGCCCTCGCCTGTTCAAAATAGATGAGTGCTTTTGACAAATCATGATTTTCGTGATTGCCATTAGGAAACATCCAAGTCGTAAAAACTCGATCTACATTTCGATAATACCAGTTACTTCCTGACCGAAATCGATCGGTTATTTGCCAACTATGCCCGAAGTAACTCATATTGAAATATGCCAAGCCCAATTGGTAAAGGTAAACGGCATTGTCTTCAATTTTGGCCCTGGATTCATATTCGATGGAAAGCATTTTTTCTATCAATTCTCCTTTGGTCAAAAGTTCTGTACTATATTTAAGTGGACAATTTACGCATTCATTGATCCGCTCTTCAAATGAGTTAAACTTTCCAAACTTTGCCCATTGGTTACGAGGTATTTTTTTGTACCATTCGAGTGCAGCAGCGACTTTTCCTTCACGCAAATATTTCATTGCTTTAAGGTCATACAATTCGTTCAAAATTGAATTTCCGTTTGGTTCAACCAACATGCGCTCAAACCGATTTTTGGATTTCTTTTCTGCCATAGCGATGAGGTCATCCAACATTTCTTTTTTTGGATTTGCATAAAATTTATTAGGTGGATATTCACACAAAAAAGCAGCGCCTGGGCGGTCATTTATTTTATAAAGATTGGACATTTTATGAATCAAAAACTCGCTCAATGCGATAGCGTTTGGATCATCTTTAAGTTCGGCAAGTTGCTCAAAAGCATCGTTGGCTAAATCGTCGTCCAAAACCCGCCAATTCATAATTCTAAGTTGTAAATTAAATTTTTCTAACTGTTCTTTTACTTTTGAATCTTTGGTTATTGTAGCTACTTTTTCAAAATCCTTTTTAGCTTCTTCTTGTTTGTTTTTCAGCAGTTTTAAATAGCCACGACAGAGCAACCAAAAGTCTTTTTCTTTGGCTCGGTTTTCTGTCGCGATTTTTGAAACCAAAGCCTCAAAACGGTTCAAATAGTCTTCCCCATCGCGCTTATTCATTTTCAAATAATCACGTTGAATTTTTCCTTTCGTTTTAAATGCTTCTCCCAAAAAACGACTCTCCAACTTCTTTATCTCCCTGACAGTCAGCAACTTAAGCAAACTATGATCTGGACTATATCCATAAATTTTTTCTAACTCTTCCACTGCTCTGCTCTGGTCATTGTAGGCCCGCATCGCATGAAAAGTGGCACGCAAACTATCACTATCACATTCGTTGATTGCCGTCTCCCATTCCTTATTTGTTTTGATATCAAAACTCAAAAAAGCTTGCTCCCGCTTGCTCGGACAATGTTCAAAAATATCTGCAAAAATAATGGATGCTTCGATACGTTTTCCAATACTTTGAAGTGCCCCTGCCTTATGCCCCAAAATCCAATAATGCAAAATACTTTTGACCCGAACATCAACTTTTGGCAACAGTAATTCATACAAATTGAGCGTCAATGGATAATCCTTGGCATAGTGCGCCAAACGTATCAATTGATAAGCATATCGCAATCGAATAAAATGCGAATCTGTTTTTTTGAATCGCTTTTTTCCTTCCTCGATCAAGTCATACATCAACGCTGGTTCTCGGCTATTCTCAGTCCAATAATGTTCTTTTACAACATAAGGTTCACACCTTTTTGCAAAAATTAAATAGTCAATTGTTTCGACACATTTACTACCTGCCAATTGTTTGGCAAAACTATTATTATTCAGCACCGCTGGCACTGGAATCGACTTACTTTTTGCAGCCGTCCGCAACTCTTCCAATGAACTGATGGATGATTTATAAACCAGTTCTTTGATATCTTTTTTGGTAGAATTATCACAAAAACGACCACTCCATTCGTCTATGTTTTCGTTCGTTTGGATTTCTTGAGACCAAGTATATCTGTTCAACATTCCAGAAAATTGTCCCAACAATTGCGGGTAACTTTTCACATCTACAAAATTTCGTGCATCGAAAAAAGAGTAGCCGTAGGAGACTTCCCGCATCGGCCCGCAGCTGTAAGCGATGGAGGCAGGGAGAAGGAATTGGAAGAGCAACGTGAGCAATAAACCTCCTGTTCCCCTGAATAGAGAACGATTTTTTTCTGGATGCTTTATGTGATTCCACCCCCTACTCCCTTCAAAGGGAGATACAAGTAAGGCTTGGTCATCAGACATTGAAATCAAACTGTTAGAATTCTCCAAAATAGAAAGGGAATTGCTAAACTCTGATTTTTTTGATAAAGTCTTGGCAGTGGCTGATCCCCTTTGGAGCCCGCCTGCTGTGCAACGGGCAGGGGGGATAAAGGGCGTGGACTCCTCAGCAAACCAAATAGCTAAATTAACCCATCCACCTTTTATTAAGCCACTACCTAAACGCCTCCAAAACATATTCATAATCTTTAATTGAAAAATCTTCAAAAGAGTGATTTCCTAAATGATAGAAACTAACGGTTAAGTTAGGATTTTCTATGATTTTCGCTAATCTACTGGTTGCTTTTAACAAGGTTGTAGGTTCTATATTTTCAAAACGAAGCCAATCATTTTCGTATAAATAATGACCTTGAAAATAGGTACTCTCCTTCACCTTGTACCGATTTTTTTCCAACAATTCAAATTGGACTAATTCAGATTCTTTCACTTCGGGAATCAATTTTATCAACTTACCATTTCTGAACAAAACAGCCCACGAATAAGCAGGCAAGGCCACATCTAAAGTCAACGGATACTTATCAAAATTTTGAAAATACTTTTCCGCTTCTGCTAAATCGAGAATTGAATTTTCAGTTTCCCAATCGTCCAAGTCACTCATATTATAAAACATGAGCATTCCTTTATCAACAGGTGGCACGCCTGTTTTTTCAAAATATTTTACCTGATGCAATCGAATGGTTGAGGAAATTTTGATAGAAGCATCAATTTCTTTTTTGAAATTTTTAATAAAATCAAAAAATGCCTCACGGGTTTTGCCGCTCCAATCACAATCAAACTGAATTTCTTTCGGACCAGGAACACCATATTTTTCAGAAATAAATTTTATTTTTTGAGCTGTTCGTTGAGCGAGTATTTTCTGAGCTGCTCCATCTGTTTTCAAAAAGGTACGATTGGTGATATAGATGGTAGGAATGATTTCTATTTGCAAATCGAAATCATTTGCAATCAAAACGGCTTTTGGAATCGCCTCCCCTGCTGAACTGCTCCAATCAATATCAAAAAATTTGACATAAAGCTTTTCTACTTTTAAAGCATCCAAATTTGAAATAGCTGAAGAATCTATGAATAGATTCGTTTTCCAATGATAAAAAGCGGGAGTAATCACCTGAGGTTCGGAATCGGTGCAGGTCGAAAGCTGAAAAACGAAATATATTCCAATCATGCAAATAGTGGAAAGTCGCCAATATCGGGTCTTAAAAAATAGAAACCTGCTTTTTTTATTCAAAATGAAAATGGTTTTCTCTTAAAAATTGAACTGTAAGTAACGCTTAATTGACAAATAGCACAAAATGTAAGCATCTTTTAAAGTTGAAATTGCCTTTTAGCTATTTATCCCTTAAGTTAAATTAGGATTCAAATTTATAGAATTTGAAACCTGACTTTTGCAAAAATATGGTTCTAACGCAAATCTCTATTAAAGGATATTGCAATTATTATTAATCTTCCAAAATTTTATGTCATGAAAAAGCAACAACGCAGCCTGAACGATTTTCTTTCAAAGAAAATTGCAGATGAAAAAACTACTAAAATCAAAGGTGGTCATGCAGATGTGAGAAGACCGAGTAACACGACAACGACCGGAATTTGGGATGATGTGGAAATCAGAAGAGTAGAAAATCCATTCTTTTTGGGTGGAACCGGAAAAATAAAAAATTCACGAGGATAGACTTTTTTTGTAATACTTCTGAACTATTCGTTTGAAGGAATCACCTGATATTTTACTTTCTATCCAAGCAGGAAAATTGAACATACGCATCATGCGTTCCTCTTCCTGTACAAGAAGCAAATCATTTAATTGCGATTGCAATTTCAACATGGTTTGCTTCTTTTCTTTTTTAGTCATTGGCTTGGCCATATCCGAAAAAAAATTCATAATTTTCAACTCAAATTGGTAGATACGATTTTCCTTTCTTAAGTATCTTTTCGTTGACCGAATTAAAGATTCCAAAAGCATAGAATTACCCATTTCAAAATGAATCAAAAGATTCAAAATCCTCGACAATGCTTGTAAATCCTGACGCTCAACATTGCGTGGTTGATTGAGCCATTCATTTAAATAAAACAACGCTTTTTCAAAATCACCAACCCCAAAATAAATATTGAAATATTGAAAATAAAAACTGTTTTTTGAAAAGGCGAAAGCAGGGAATTTATTGACCAATTTAATATGATTTTCCAACTCTCTGAGACCTTCCTCATAGGTTCCTTGCACCAAACAAAGTCTAAATTTGTTCATATAATATTGACGGTGAATTTTCAACTCATCGTCCTTGGTTATTGGCTTGACATCCTTCAATCTTCCTAAGTAATTCTCTACTTTTTGAAATTTTCGAGTCTGACCACAAGCCACTAAATGGTTGTTGACAGCAGAAATATATTCAGAAACGTCCTCCTTAAAAAAGTAAGTTTGAGCCTCCATTTGTTTTACCAAAAGCTTACTACTTTCATAAAATTCATCCACCTCAGATTTTGCAAAATGAAGTACTGAAATGATTCTCAAATACATAGTAGAAACGCGATAGCCCTCCATCTCTGAAGCTGTTTTCAACAGGTCACTTTTGGCTAATTTATCCAACCTTTTTATTTGTTCTTTATTCCTTGAAACGTCTTTTCTCAATTCAATCAAAAATTGAAAAAATAGATTTCTTAAGCCTACCAAAACGCGTTGATATTCAAGACATTTTAATTCTTGATTGGAGATTGTTTCGAGGTTTTTATCTAAATAGGAAATATCGGTACGAGCATAAGCCAGCTCTTTTTGCCAACCTAAAATTTCTAATTGCACGGTGTATAATTCGTATTGAATAGCCAATTTCTGAGCTTTATTCAATTCCTCCCAACAATCCGAAAATAAAGACCTTTTGAAAAGTACTTTTACATTCAACATGTAATTGCGTACCTTATAAACTATCGAGGAATTGGAATCATAACCTTGCAGTGATTTTAAAATCTGACTGTATAGATAATTTTTTAATTCTGAAAACTTTCGTGTTTCAAGCGGTTTGTTTCCATAAACCAAATTTTGTAAAAAGACATCGTCAAAAGTTTCTTGCTCCCAAATACTATCAAAAAGTTTTGCATATTTATTATTTCGATCACCAGTAGGATTTACGGCCAATTTGAAATACCTACGCTCGGATGCTGAAAGCGACTTCACTAAATTAAACAGTTTTTTTGAAGGTGTCTTTGCCATGAAAAATTCATTAGTACATTCCAAAAATGACTAAATTTAATTTAGCATCCAAATTCTATCAAAAATTAGAAACCTGACTTTTAGGAATGGTTCAAAAAAAAAAGTTAGAATAATTATGGACAAAAACCTCATTATCAATCACTTTTCGAGGGCAAACGCATCAAAAAATTCTATATATTTTTTGCAAAAAAATGTTTTTTTAGGCTTGTGTATGCGGAACTTCAATGCTGCAAAAGTTTTTTTTTCAGCGGAACTGAAATTCCGAATACAATAAGCAAGCAATTTGTAAAAAAAACTTTGATGCGTTTCCCTTGATTTTTTTTTAAAAATCGGGAAGTTATTCTTTGAGCGTTTCTTAAAATTTTCAATTTCATTTTTCGTAAGTCATTCATATTGGGGCTATCTTTGCGAAAAAAAATTGCTCAATCAAAAAAAAGTCGAAATATGCGAATTGCAGTTGTAGGTGCCACAGGTTTAGTCGGAACTAAAATGAGAGAAGTCTTAGAAGAAAGAAATTTCCCAATAACGGAATTTTATCCAGTCGCCTCTCCCCGCTCCGTTGGGAAAAAAGTAACTTTTAATGGAAAAGAATATACCATCATCGGTATGCAAGATGCAATTGATTTGAAATTGGACATCGCGATTTTCTCAGCAGGTGGAGGTGTTTCAAAAGAATGGGCACCAAAATTCGCAGCAGTGGGAACCACGGTCGTTGACAACTCTTCTGCCTGGAGAATGGACTCAACCAAGAAATTGGTCGTTCCAGAAATCAATGCCAACAAATTAACCAAACACGACAAAATCATCGCCAATCCAAATTGTTCAACCATTCAAATGGTTGTCGCTTTAGCCCCACTTCATAAAGAATACGGCATCAAAAGAATTGTCGTTTCTACCTACCAATCGGTTACTGGGACGGGTATAAAAGCAGTAAACCAGCTCGAAAACGAAAGAAAAGGTGTTGATGGCGAAATGGCCTATCCATACAAAATTGACATGAATGCTCTTCCTCATATTGATGTTTTTCTGGACAATGGTTACACCAAAGAGGAAATGAAAATGGTACACGAAACCAAGAAAATCATCGGAGATGATTCTATCAAAGTAACCGCAACTGCTGTAAGAATCCCCGTGATGGGTGGCCACTCTGAATCTGTCAATGTAGAATTTGAAAATGAATTTGATTTAATTGAGTTACGTTCAATTCTTGCCAAAACAAATGGTATTACTGTTTTGGACGACCCATCAAAAGAGGTTTATCCGATGCCACTAATTCATGCACACGAAAGTGATGAGGTCTTTGTCGGTCGTATCAGAAGGGACGAAACCCAACCTAAAACTTTCAACTGCTGGATTGTTTCCGATAACCTTAGAAAAGGCGCGGCTACGAATGCAGTGCAAATTGCGGAGTATTTGATGAAACACAATTTAGTAGATACTGGAGTTTTGGAGGTCCTATATAATGAGTAAATGTTAGAATAAATAAATGGGCATCGTGGATTTACTCATTCTATCATTTTCACATCTAATCATTTTATAGAACTGCTTGTTTTTCTTGCTTTTGTTAAAATGGCTACGATTTCTGAAATTTCTACAAGAAGTCGTTCTAATTCTTTTTGATTACAAATTAGCTTTGGATCGTCCACGGCAGGCAGCTCTATAATTTGCACCTGTAGAAGTTGATGATTTTATTAATTGAAAAGTGATAGTTCTGCATGATTTTGATCCCGTAAGCGTATCGCAAAAATGAATCGTATCAACTGCGAATTTCTTAGTCCGCGATTTCATAAATTCAATAAATTCTCTTTTTGTTCCTTCTGTATAACTCATAGCTTTTTAGATTAATTAAGGAACGCTCAAAAAATAAGTTCCCGATTTCAAAAATTTAGTGAAGGAAAAGTGATTGATAATGAGGTTTTTCGAGCTAATTTTTTGAGTAATACTAAAATGATAAATTTAGTAAATCAGAAAAAAAACTCAATAATCTCAATTAAATTTATGAGTTGCTCCCCCATTTAATCATTTATTCATTTAATCACTCTCCCCATTGAAACCTTTCAAACAACACCCTCGTTCAACCAAGCCTGTAAGTTAATTCAACGAATATGTGTTTTTTACCATATATTTGTTGATTAGACAGAAGAAATCGCTACAAATCGACAAACCGAAATTATTTTACACTGTATTACTCGTTTAAAAATTACATGTACACATGAAGACCAAGCTCGTACTTATGGGCACCGATGCAGAAGACAAAAAGGTGCTAGTAGCAATGCAACTGATGGTTGCAGACAATAAAGTTAAAATTTGGACTTTCCCAGAATCTCTCGCCACTCCTGAGTTGGAAGACAAGATGATGACCGATTGGCGAAACGATAAAGAAGTAGAACTTCCAGAAGGTTTTACACTTGTCGAAAAGGAACTTTCGGTCACTGACAACCTCTTGCCAGAAGACATCAAAACAGAAAGAACGGATTTAGTAATGCGTGCTCAAACGGAGTGGGCATTCATCGTTTTATCTACCAAGATGAGTTCTATGTTCGAGTCAGAACTATCAGATTTGAAAGACAAAGTGAAAAGTCTTGACAAATATGATAGTGCCGTTTGGAATGATTTGAAAAATTTCTGGGGGAAGGTACAATCTCAAGTTAGAGAGCGAAATCTCTTCCGTGAACATGCCGATTCCCTACGAGACAATACCAATGCGCTTTTCAATGACATGAAAGAGATGCGCAAATCAATGGATGAAGAATTTAGATCTGCTTCCAAAGAAATATCTGCCACAATTCTTGGCTCTATCAAAGCAGTTGAGGATAAGGTTGAAGGCAATGGCCGTCTGAATGTTTTGTTTGAGGATTTGAAAAATATCCAAAAACAATTCAAAGATGCGAGATTGTCAAAAGATGACCGCTCTACAATTTGGGAACGTTTGGATGCAGCTTTCAAAGTTGTAAAAGAAAAACGTTTCGGTCCACAAGCTGGCAATGATTCTAATCCAGTGGATAGAGTCAGTAGAAGATTAAGCGGTTTGAACAATGCCTTAGAAAAAATGCAGCGTTCGATTCAACGTGATAGAGATGATTTAGAATTTCAAAATAGAAGAATCGATCGTGCAGACAATCAATTGGAAGCACAAATTAGAGTCGCAAAAATCAGAATGATTGAGGAGCGTATTCGCTCTAAAGAGGAGAAGTTGAAAGATATGGTTTCAACTCAAGAGCAATTGAATAAAAAGGTAGTCAACATCAAAGATCGCGCTGCAAAAGATGAAGCTGCCGCAAAAGCTAAAGCAGCGAAAAAAGAACAAATCGCAAAAGAAGTAGAGGCTTCTAAGGCAAACGTGTCTGAAGAAGATGCTGCTATTTTGGAAAAAGCTGCTGAAAAAATCAAAGCAGAAAAATCGAAAGATAGGGGTAAAAAAGCTGCTGCCACAGTAGCTGCCGTCGCAACTACAGCCGTCGCTGCGGAAGCAATCGCAAGCACTCCAGCAGAAAAAATAGCTGAACCAGTTGCTGATACCGTAGTGGAAGAAGTTGCCGAAGGCGACTCTGCAATGGAAGCCGTTGGTACGATGGTCAACGAAGGCATCGAAGATGCGGTCGATACCATCAAAGCTATCGCAGCGGTCGTTGGTGGAAAAATCGAAGAAGCGGTCGTGACTTTGAAAAAAGACATCGAAGAAGCAACCAAAGAGGTAGAGCAAAAAGCAGCAGCTAAAGCCAAAGCATCTTCTGAAGAGGAAGAATAGTTGATTATTAGACTTTATTCTGAAATAGTTGGTAGCGCAACGAATGCTTGAATAAAGTTTATTATTTCATGAAAAATAAAACCCGGACTCATTGATTTGAGTTCGGGTTTTTGTTTTGAAATAGTTTGTAGCGCAACGAGTACTTATTTTTTTGCTAAGTGAGGCAAAAAATCTAAGTATAGCCTACGTTACGGTTCAATTTTTTAACGAAAAGTATCAGAAAAGTAGTATTCGATTACACACGAAATATTTCAGCATAAAGTCTAATCTAATCCATGAATTAAATGATTCTTAGACAAATTAAATTATTCCATTACTTTTGAAAGGTAAAAAAACCTTTTCATCAAACTTAATTTATGCCTTATTTAGAAATGTTTGACCTTTTTTGGAAAGAGGTAATAAAAAGTGCGGAAGAAGGCAGCTTTGCAAAATTAACGATGGCAAAGACTATAGGTAAGCCTAACTTGAGAAACATTTTTGTAAGACCTGTTTACTCTGAGGGTGACTTTAAAGTCTTACTCAAATTGCGTTACCGATCTCCAGAGACCGAGGATCAGGAAGATGAACTTAGTTTAGAAGAGGCATTTGTGGTCATCAGGTCACACCTGAAAAAGTCTTTTTCAACAGTTCTGTTATTTACCACAACAAAAGATTTTACCTTTAAAATTAATAAAAAAGGAGCTGGTAGCATTACAGAATCCTTGCCTACTTTTAGCTTGAATTAGACCGCTTTAGTGAAATTTCAAAGCAGTTAGAAAAGCAAAGAGAAAATATTAACTTTTTTCAAAAACATTCAAACCGAAATAAGCGAAAACGATTAAAAATAAATCGTTTCAGAGTTTTCGGACAGACACTACTAAGTATTACTCAAAAAATAACTTCCCTCTTCAATTCAAAAAATTAGCTCGAAAAACCTCATTATCAATCACTTTTCCTTCACTAATTTTTTGAAATCGGGAACCTATTTTTTGAGCGTTCCTTAACTTCATGGTTCCAAGCAAAAGCTATAATTCAACCGTAAAACCATTCAACAATAGTTCTTTTAGAATAGACTTTATAATAATAAGGGCTAAATAAAGCCATTCTATCTTATCTCACCTTAATAATCTGCCCAATCTTAAGCGTAGATTTTTTAGAAATTCTATTCAATTTACAAATCTCACTTACTCCCAAATGATGTTTCATAGCAATATGACCGAGCGTATCACCACTGCGTACTTTATAAAATCTTGGTTCTGCTTTTTCTGCTGCAATTGCAATTTCTTTAGTTGCGAGAGGAGTGACTTCACTCTTTTTATATGCGCTATGAAAACGTGGCGTTTTCCAAGCATTTGAAACCCACAATTCACTACCACGAATAGTGCGACTTCCGTCAAAATTGAAAACATATTCAGGGTGAATACAAACACCTTTATAGCGTACTTCCAAATGCAAATGACTTCCCGTGCTTCTACCTGTATTTCCGCCTAATCCGATGACTTGCCCCTCGGCAACGATGTCATTTTCCTTTACTTTATAATCAGACAAATGTGCGTAAACCGTTTCTATTTCATTGACATGGCGAACGATGACCGTCTTTCCATGTCCACTACTATAACCTACAAATCGAACTTTGCCAGGCAATACCGTTCGCACATTATCACCTGTAACCAGATTTAGGTCAATGCCTCTGTGCGGTCTTCTTTTTCTTCTACCATATCTTGAAGTAACTTCAATCTCCTGATCAACCGGATGCGTAAAAGTTTTTTGGTCAAATTCAATTTTGAAAGGAGTATTTACAACTACATCTTTGTACGGATTCACTTTATCGGATTCCCAATAGTATTTAAAATGATCAAACTCCTGATCATGCTCATGATCTGAGCCATGCGAATGCGTACCATGTTTTACGAAATATTCAGATTTACTTATCACCTTTCCAGTTTCGGAATGGAGGTAAGCAACTTTGTTATCCAATTTTATTTTTTTGTAAGTGGTAGGTGCACCACCCTTTGCCGTAAATTCTGAGGTTTGGGTTTGACCTATTGTAATAAAAGGTAGAAGCAAAAAAATGCTTAGTAAAGTAGTGAAGTGTTTGTCCAACATCATATTCTCTTAATTGCTTATCTCGTTGAATTATGGTTTCCTTGCAAATCGGCCGCAATGATACGAATTATTGTTTTTTTAAAAAGAATTGCCCCCTGACACTTCTATTGTATGAGAACTTACTTCTTCACTCATCACTTAGGAACGTGTAAAAAATATTTATTCAACTTTGTTACAATTTATCCTTTACATGTTCCTAAGGCAAAATACAACTGATTTTGATGGTTCACTTTTCACGGGTATTGTTTTGGGTTTGCTGGTTTGAAATCCGAGTTTTATTAAAGGTAAAACAAGTGACAATGCTTAAGTATTTCGTCAAAAAGGTATTACTTCACTTATTTTAAATCCAAACATAGATGTTCGAAAGTTTGAAACAATTAGCAATACAACAATTGATGTCAAAAATGGCTTCAAATTCTTTAGGCGAAACAGCAACTCAAGAGGCTGCATCAGAAGGCGCTAACGGAATCATGGATATCCTAAAAGCAAAAGTTGCTGGCGGAAACATGGATGAGGTGAAAGCCTTATTTTCAGGTGGAAACTTGGAAAACAATAGTGCTTTTGCAGAAGCGAAAGCAAAAATGGCAGAAACGCTACAAGCAAAAGGAATGAGTGCAGAAGAAGCGGAAGCAGAAGCTGCAAACACCACTCCTGATGTCATCAATAGCTTGAAAGACAAATTTGAATCTAAAGATGAAGCTGATGCAGATTTCAACTTAGATGCTTTGACTAACATGCTTCCAAGTGGTGCTGCTGATTTATTAAATAAAGCTGGCGGTGTTGGTAATATCTTGAATCAAGCAAAAAATCTTTTTGGTAAGTAATTTCACCAAAAATTGAAATTAATAAAGCCATTCGATATTTCGGATGGCTTTTTTTATTGCAAAGTTGTTTTTTGAGTAATACTTAAGATGCTTAAGTTAAATAAACGTCATTTCTGACAGAGCAGATTTTTTGCTAATCAAGGCAAAAAATCTTTGCATAGCCGCGCTACGGAAATATTTTTTAACGCAGGGTAGCGAAAAATTTGTTTGTCAAAAATGTGTCGATTATTTGAGTTAGGCTACTTAAGATGCAATTAGACTTTATTCTGAAATAGTTGAGAGCGAACGCATCAATAAAAACTATAATTTTTTTACTAAAAAAATGTCTTTTTAGGCTTGTGTATGCGGAACTTCAATTCCGCCGAAGGTTGTTTTTTTAGAGGAACTGAAGTTCCGCATACGATAAGCAAGCAATTTTGCAAAAAAATACTTTGATGCGTTTGCCCTTGAAATAGTTTGTAGCGCAACGAATGCTTATTTTTTTCCTAATTGAGGCAAAAAGTAGCGAAAAAAAATAAGTGTGCGTGAAAAAATGAAATGCACCCAAGCAGAAGGAAAACAAGGTTGAATTTCTCACTTTACCGTAGATTCCCTCTATAAATTAACAAATATGCACTAATTAGTTAACAACAGGAAACATAGAGATAGGCACGTGAGAGTACCTTTGAGCAAGAAAGTTGAAATGAATTCAGCTTCAATATTTTAAAACAAAAACTATCAACAATGCTTAAGAGAAAAAACCTTCACCAAGTGATGATGGCCTTAATCTTCACTTTGACTGCCACTCTGATGTTTGGGCAGAGTTTTTACAAAACCTACAATCAAAGAACACCTGCCTTCCCTTACGACTTGATTCAAAACAGTACTGGCTATAAAATCTACTCGGCTAATAGTGATTTTCCCTCATCTGCAAGAAATTATTATCAAATAAACACAGATGGAAGTGGAAACCTAACTGCCAATCAAGCTCACAATTTAGGCGCCTTTTCTAATCGAGCGATAACTTATCGCACCAAATCGGGCAGTTATATTTT
>CALLVG010000306.1 GCA_938010715.1 uncultured Saprospiraceae bacterium | reverse complement strand
AATGGTTTGATTTTAGATTTTTCAAAAGATTACTACTCGGAACCGACTGATTTTCAAGACTTTGTGTATAAAAGTCAACTCACTCAGCGTCAGGGCATGGATATGGCAATTCGTGCTCACAGAAAAGCAAAAGGACATTGTTGGGGGACGATTTATTGGCAGTTCAATGACACGTGGCCAGGGCCGAGTTGGTCGTCGATTGATTATTACGGAAAGTGGAAAGCATTTCATTATCGACTTAAAGAATTGTACGCTGACTACCTCATCGTTCCAGAACAAACAGGTGATGAATTATCTATTTGGATTGATTCTGATGAGTTGAAAAAACGAGATGCGACTTTAACTTTTTCAATTAAAAAAATGGATGGGGCAGAAGTGATGGATTTTTCAATTCCAATTGAATTATCAGCAAATGCAGCACATTCATATACTAAACTTGATTTGAAAGGTGTCTTGGAAAAAGCTAATAAAGAAGAAGTTTATAGCAAAATTGAGCTACTTGATGAGGAAGAGGTCTTGGCTTCGACGATTCATTATTTTGTAAAGGCAAAAGATATGAAATTGCCGCCAGCAAAGATTGACATTGAAATCAACGACGATGAGATAATGGTTTCTTCTCCAACTTTGGTAAAGGATTTATTCCTAAGTTCCGGCGATGTGAAATTTGAGGAAAATTACTTCGACCTGTTACCAAACGAAAAGAAAGTTGTAAAAGCGAAAGGGTTGAAAAAAGAATCAGAGGTTTCAATAAAATATTTGAACGCCCCCCTGTAGAGAGGATTCAAGAATCCTCTCCACCGCTCGGCTACGCTCGAACTAAGGTTGTTCTCCGCGTCTTTGCGCCTCTGCGTTCATCAAAATCAAACATCCTTCCCATCATAAGCCCATTTCAAATAAATAGCTCCCCACGTAAACCCACCACCAAAAGCAGTAAGAATAAGGTTATCTCCTTTTTTGAGTTGATTCTCCCATTCCCAGAGGCAAAGTGGAATCGTACCAGCGGTCGTGTTTCCGTATTTATGAATATTAACCATGACGCGTTCCATCGGGAAATCGGCCATTTTAGCCACAGATTCGATGATGCGGATATTGGCTTGATGTGGTACGACCCAAGCAATGTCATCTGCTGTTAAACTATTGCGATTCATCACTTCTTTGATGGCTGCGGACATACCTTTTACAGCATGTTTGAAAACTGGTCGGCCATTTTGAAAAATATAATGGTCTTTATTATCAACAGTTTCGTGCGTTGGCGGTAGTACTGAACCACCACCTTTTTGATGTAAAAATTCTTTCCCAATCCCGTCACTTCTTAAGTAAGAGTCAATAACACCATTTTCATTATCTGCTTCCAAAAGAACGGCACCTGCACCATCACCAAAAATGATGCAAGTACTTCTATCCGTATAATCCATGATAGAAGACATTTTATCAGCTCCTATTACGACGACTTTTTTATAACGACCTGACTCTATAAATTGAGTGGCAGTGGTCAACGAAAAAAGAAATCCTGAACAAGCTGCACTTAAATCGAAGGTGAAGGCATTTTTCATCCCAGTTTCGTGGGCAATGATGTTCGCTGTATCTGGAAAATGATGATCGGCTGTTACGGTTCCGCATATTACCAACTCAACTTCCATTGGGTCAGTTCCTGTTTTTTGGAGGAGTCCTTTTACGGCCTCGATACCCATTACGGAAGTTCCCATGTTTTCGCCTTTCAATATGCGGCGTTCTTTGATTCCTGTTCTGTCGGTTATCCACTCATCATTGGTATCCACCATGGTTTCCAACTCGGCGTTGGTTAAAATATAATCAGGAACATACCCTTGAATTCCCGTAATTGCTGCACGTATCTTACTCATAAATTAAGGTTTGGGTGATAAAAATCAGCGCTTCATAGAAATCGGTCACAAAAATATAAAATAGCATTTGAAAAATACCCTTACTTCATTTTAATAAAATATTTACCTTTGAATTCCTTTACATTATTATGAATCATAATAATAGTCTTTGCCGTTTCACTTACACAGCAGAATTTTTTATCTCTTTTTGAATAAAAAACAAAAACATGAAACACACATCAAAGTTAAGGCTATTGCTATGCCTACCCCTCGCACTTTTGCTATTTATAAAAGCAGAATCTGCTATTGATTTCCGAAAAGGAAGCCTCGAAAAAATTAAAGAAACCGCTGGTCAAGAAGGTAAATTGTACTTTGTAAATTTTACGGCTTCATGGTGTTCTCCATGCAAATTTATGGATGATTACACCTATACTGACCCTGGTTTGAGCTATTATGTTCGTCAAAATTATTTAGCCACTAAAGTTGATATTGATGCCTTTGATGGTGTTGGTTACAAACAGCAATACAATATTCGTTCACTACCTTCGATTTTGATTTTTAACTCAAAAGGTAGATTGGTTGGTCGCTACGAAGAGTCAATGTCGGCTTCTCAAATGATCAGTGTTTTAAAACAATATGATAGTCCTTCGAATAGAGTAAAAGTCAAACCAAAATATAGTAGGCCTCCATTAGCACCTAAAAAGACAACGCCAACCAAAAAAGTAAATACTTCTCCATCTGGAAGAACAAGTCCTTCAAGACCAAAGGCCAAAGTAATTCCTCAAGGCAAGGGATTATATCGATTTGAAGTGACAAAACAGGCATCAAGTGGCTACAGTGTACAGATTGGCGTTTATGGTGATTATGAAAATGTGCTACGGGAAACCGCTAAATTCAAAGATTTATTTGCCGAACCCATCATAGTTCATATTGATAAAATTCGAGGTAAAACCGTTTATCGAGTGATGGTTGGGGAGTTTAGTTCCGAAAGTCAGGCGAGTCGTTTTACCGGGAAAGTGAAAAATAAAGGCCTGGAGGGATTTGTGAAAGATCTTTCTGGTTTGAAATAACTGAATAGATGAATAGAAAAGGGACATTTGGAATCGCTCCAAATGTCCTTTTTTTGTTCAAATTGCCTATTGCCTATTGCCTATTGCCTATTGCTGACTGTCAACTGAAAAATATTCCATAGAAAATTCATCATCCTTCGAGACTACAGAAGTGATACTCACCGTTCGAACCAAATTGCCTCGGTTCATAATCAAATCATATTTCGGGTCACCCACTTTTCCATTATGATGAAAATCAAGAATGTCTTCTTTTGAAATGGATTTTTTGGTGGAAAGCCATTTTCCAAAAATTGCTTCTCGTTTCTTTTTGATTTCGGAAGGGTAGAGCATGGCAGAAGACCAAATATGACAACTTTCTTCATCGAGCATACTCATGTAGGCTTCCTTCCCATCCCAACGAAAATCGAAGAGATTCCCATCGTCAACGATGACTAAAGTGAAAGGTTCTATTCCTTCAAATTCATATTCTTCAAAAAAATCAAGAGCGGATTCATACTCGAAAAACTCTAAGGCCATAATGCCTCGACTGAGACGGTAAGGTGGTTGGTGCTCGTGTTTTTCGAACGCACCATTGAGTACACAAATTAATCGATTATCGTTAGAAATTGCTATCCAAGTTCCTCCTGCTTTCGCGTCTTTTGGAAAGTGAATCTCAACTTCGTTATCCAGTTTTTTAGTGGCAATTTCTTTTGAAGAACGACTTGGTGCTTCGTCTCTATTGCTGGTAAATAGGAAGCCGCCTTCGGGTTGTGGGACAAAAGTAACTGTGCACATTATCTCGTGTTGTTTAATTTGACTTTGCAATTCAAGGCATCAATTTTAAATACTTTTTCGATTTCAGGTGTCATTTTCAGGTGGTTATTTAATAGTGAATATAAAATGTTTTGAGTGATTTGTCCTCCTTTGGAGGAGGTGTCCGCCGCGGCGGTCGTCAAACAGTGAATCGCTCTTCAAGCCTCCCGCCAACCAATTTTCTTAACGGAATTTCTAAAAGGTCGGAGTGCTAACTCATTACTTAGCGAGTATGAAAGAGTTACTCTTTAAAAATAGGCGTTTGCAATCCTTCAACTTGCTCTCGATATGGTTGCCAAGCTTCCTCAAAGAAGGTGTCTATCTTTTTAAATAATTTATCAGCGAATCGCTCTAATTTTAATTTTGAATAATCGACGGATGCGTCTTCCAAACCATCAGCAGCATTAGCACGACTAAGTGCTCCCCACAGAAATTGATTGAAATGAGGTGGTTGTTTGAAATATCCTTTTTGCTTTTCGAGACCTGTGAATTGGTCGAAAAATTTGCCGATTGATTTATTCAATTCTTTGCCTTGGTCGGTGATTTTTGTTTTGGTGGAATCGGCTGCATTTTCCATTAAAGCGTCAATTAGTTTGATTGATTTTTGAGCATCGCGTAATCGTTCGGCGTATTCATTCCCTTTTTTCGCGAAAGCGTAAATCTCATTACGAGCGGCTTGTTCTTTTTTAAGTTGTGCTACGGTTTGATTTAATCTTGGATCCGAATGAATTGTCAAATTCGTAGAATCTTTCAAAGAGTCATTTTTAACAAAAACCATTTTATAAGTACCTGGCAAAACGCGATTACCTGATGGCAAATCAGCATCTTCCTTTCGCTCTTTTCTACTCGGAAAAGGAACGCCATTCATACTCATGTTCCAGTAGATTCGAGTAAAGCCAGTATCGATTTTAGTAGTAAAAGTTCGAATCGTATCACCAGCAGCGTCAATT
>CALLVG010000305.1 GCA_938010715.1 uncultured Saprospiraceae bacterium | reverse complement strand
ATACTATTTCTCCAACCATTATGATTGATTCGGAAGTGGTAGAATGTGGTAGTGATAATTTGACTCAATGGCTAAATAGCCCAATCATAAATGATAATTGTATAAGAGTAAGTTCCGATTACAATTCCTTAGGTTTTATACTAACTTGTGGATCAGCAGGAGTTTATACCTATGAATTTTTTGCAATTGACGATAATGGAAACACTTCTACTCCAATCATTAGAACCTACACTGTCACTGATAATGATGGCCCAACGTTTAATAATATGCCTGCAAATATTACGGTAAGCTGTGGGGCAAGTACAGAACCTTTAGATTTGAATGGACTCGCAACAATAACAGATGGCTGTGATCCAGCTCCTCATATCGAATACAATGATTCGAGAGCTTTCCCAGGTTGTCCTGGCTTTATGGAAGTAGTTACCAGAACATGGACGGCTTCCGATCATTGTGGAAATGAGACAACTTACGTTCAAACCATCAATATCGAAGATGACACTGCGCCAATAATTATTTGTCCAAATGACATTACGATTGCCTGTGATGATACACCAAGTTTTTCATTCACAGGTCAAGCGACGGCATCTGATAATTGTCAAGGACTCATCGTTCCAACTTTTACCGATGTTGAGGTTTTAAGTAATTGTATAAAAACAATCACTAGAACATGGACGGCAACAGATAGCTGTGGAAATGCATCTTCTTGTGAACAAAAAATTCAATTGGAGGACAACGAACCGCCTGTTGTACTAGATGCTCCTTTATCTATGACCGTTGAGTGCGATGGTTCAGAAAATATAGTAGAACGCTTTGATTGGTTAGATGATTTTGGAGGCGCGGTGGTAGTTGATGATTGTGGAAAAGTAAGAATTTTTCATGTTTTACAGATGTCTCAATCTAAATCTAACTTTAAATGCGAAGAATGTTTTGCTTATATTTTTTACGCATTAGATGAGTGTAATTTATTAGATACTGTTTTGGTTGGAGAAGCCAGCTTCTGCATAGAAGATACAACGCCACCTGTATTCGATACCTTAGCAACAGATAAAATTGTAGAATGTGATGGTGCTGGTAATACCGCTGATTTAGAAGATTGGTTAAATAAAAACGGAGGTGCCCGAGCAACAGAAACTTGTTCTGAAGTGATTTGGAATAATGAAATTTTGAACACCAGGTCAACCTGTGCTTCTACCTCGGTTACGACCTATCAATTTTCTGCAAAAGACTCTTGTGGTCATGAAGTTTTGACCACAGCTGATTTTATAATCATTGATACAACTGTCCCAACTTGGGTCAATGAACCAGTTGATACAGTAGTCAATTGTGATGGAAATGGCAACGCTGCTGACCTCACAGCTTGGCTCAATAAATGGTCAAATACTACTAACGCAACCGACGAATGCAGTAGCGTGATGATTACGTCAGATTTAAAGGAAACCATCAATCCAGATAGCTGCCTCGGACAAGCATCTTACGAATATCAGTTCATCGCCGAAGATGAGTGTGGTAATAAAAATGCTCGAACCGTTGTATTCCAAATTTTGGATTCGGATGGCCCGACCATTACTTGTCCTGCAGATGTAGTGGTCAATTGTTCAGATGACAGTACACCAAATGCACTTGGTTTTGCAACTGGTTTTGATGCTTGTAGTTTTTCAAACTCAGCAAATTACGTCGATAGTATGGTTTTAAAACCATGTCCTAATGTTGAAAACATTTACAGAAAATGGACCGTAATGGATGCCTGTGGAAATGCTTCGACTTGTCAGCAATTGATAGAACGAAGAGATACGGAAGCGCCCATTTTTACGGCTCAACCAGCTTCTACAGTTAACGAATACATCTCAAACGCTTTTGGTAGTTGTCACAAAAATATTGATTTCGGAGATGTTGTCAATCCGAGTGGAAATTGTTGGGAAGTATCATTTAAAGTATCAGATGCAGATGGAAATGTGATGGGAGACTTGGTGTATCCAGGCCCATGTGTCGAGGATGATTGCTCCAATGTTTTTTCTTTCCTTACGGTAAATAAAGTTTCGGTTGACAATTGTAAGCGTGTATTGGGATTGATTTGGACATTCACAGATAGTTGTAGCAATCAAATTACTTTCAATCAAACCTATAACTTTTTTGACCAAGCCCCTCCGCAATGGACTGTTCCAAATCCTTTTATAATAAACGGAACTTGTACCGATGATATCAATACTTTATTGGCAGCGAACATGCCAACTATTGAAGAAAATTGTGATGGTATTATTACCGAAATGAATAGAGATATGATTGATGCCGGATGTATTCAAACATATGTAGTAACCTACCAAGCCATGGATTCTTGTGGTAATGTCAATCCAACTTTATTACAGGTTAGAATTGATATTTCTGATAATGAAGATCCAGTTTGGGCTACTACCCTTCCTTCCAATGATATGAAAGTTGAATGTGATGGAAGCGGAAATGCTGGCCAACTCGGCGACTGGTTGACCCTTTGGGAAAACACAAACAATGCATCCGATGGATGTGGCGATATTGAAATAGAATCCGATTTAGAAAATTACTTGCCAGGTTCATGTGGTGGAACAGGTGTGTGGATTTACGAATTTGTCGCAACAGATGATTGTGGCAATTCAAGCACTCAAACGGGTACTTTTACAATTGAAGATTCTACTAAACCAACAATTAGCTTCTGCCCTCCAACGGCAACAGTTGATTGTGGTGAGAACACAGACCCAGGTGCATTAGGATGGGCAACTGCATCTGACAATTGTAATTCACTCACCAATGTGATTTACAATGACGCATCCGTTTTAGCAAATTGTCCTGACCCAATCGAATCAATTACGAGAACTTGGACGGCCACAGATGCTTGTGGAAATTTTGAAACTTGCGAACAATTGATACAGGTCATTGACAACGAACAACCAATTATCATCAACGGCGCAGATGACGAACTTATCGCTTTGACCAGTCTAAATGGTGCTTGTAATGGCGTCTCAACGGGTGCAGGTACGCCAGGTATCTTTGTTGATTATTCTGGTTTGGACGGTTCGCAATGTTCAAAAATTGTGTTCAACGGATATGATGCAAACGGCGACTTATTTCAAATTTGGAATATCGACGGCCCATGTGCAATTGATGATTGTGCAGGTATTGATATCACTGCTGACATTACGCCAAGTATCAACGGTTGCTTGACCACTTTTGCAGTTGTTTGGACGATAACTGATGCTTGTGGAAACGATATTCAAGATACTCAAAACATAACTTTCAGGGATGGCGTAACCCCGACTTGGACATCTGCTACCTCGGTAGTGGTGAACTCCGATTGCAGCCAATCTATAGATGATATTATTTTAAATAATAGACCTACTGCTTTGGATAATTGTGCAGTGATTTATAACACGGTTTCTGATGTCACGACTAATCAAGGTGCTTGTGCAGGAATTTATACTCGTACGATAACTTACTCAATATCAGACGATTGTGGAAATACGAATCCGACAAATGGAACGTTGGTTATTAATATGAATGATACTGTTGCTCCAATATTTACCACAACTCCAAGAGATACTGCATTCACTTGTGGAACCGTTGATGTGCTTACAGAATTAGTAAAATGGAGAGAAAATTTTGCAGGGGCAGTGATCAATGATAACTGTGGAAATGCAACGCTTTCTTACGAAATAGATTATGGTCTTGATTTCTGTGGAGGAGCTGACGAATTCAAATATTGGTTCATCGCCGAAGATGACTGTGGCAATAGAGATTCCATGGCTGCTTTCTTTAGAACGATTGACACAATTGCACCTGTGATTACAGTTCAACCGCAAAATTTGACAGTCGCTTGCGATGGCATTGGCAATGTTACGGCCTTAAGTAATTGGTTAGAAAATGGAGCTGGAGCTCGGGCGGTTGATGAATGTTGGTTTAAAATAGAATGGGATCACCGACTAATAGATTCCAATTTTATTTCTTGTAGTGAAGCTGAATATATCTACGAAATCATTGCTTTAGATGATTGTGGAAATGCAGATACAACAACTGCGATATTCACGGTTGTGGATAACTCAGCGCCAATTTTTATAAATGCGCCAGCTGATATTACCATTGCGTGTAGTGCAAATATTCCACCGCCTGCAAATGTAACCGCAGTTGATTGCGATACGAATTTAGGAATGAGCATGACTGAAAATGTCACACCTGTAAACGCTGGAGGTATCAAAGAATTGATAACTAGAGTTTGGGTAGCAGTTGACTGTCATGGTCGCGTGTCCACACATACACAAGTCATTACGGTGCAAATGGGTACTGGGCCAACGACGCTATTTTGTCCGCTTGACCCTGGGCCATTTACTTCTCAAAATGGTGGATGTGTCAATGTAAATTGGACACCGCCATCGTTTAGCGGTTCGAATGTAACTACAACCAGTACACATAATCCAGGTCACTGTTTTGATGTTGGAACGACGACCGTAACTTATACTGCAACGGATGATTGTGGTGGCATCACGACCTGTTCTTTTGATGTAGTAATCACAGAAGCATGTGCACCTGTTGCAAATGCTAATACACAAAACTTCATCGACCGCATAGCAATCAATTCCATTGCCAATCAATCTGGAAATGATAACGGTTACGGAAATTATAAAAACCTAAGTACTACCTTGTTTGCAGGTTCAAATTATTTCTTAACCTTAAATCCAGGAGGTCCTGCCGGAACGGGTATCAATGCCGCTGGTTTCTGGCGCGTATGGATTGATTGGAATGGCGACGGTGTTTTCTCAGAACCATCTGAAAGAGTCGCCCAAGCAGCTGGTCAAGGTTTGATGATTGCAAATATTAATATTCCTAACAATCCAATTTTAGGTACTAAATGTATGCGTATTTCATTCCACCATTTCAACTATCCACAACCATGTGATGCGATGGCAAATGGCTTTGGTGAGGTAGAAGATTATACGATTCATGTGATACGACCGATATTATTGGTAGATAATCCTTCTGATAAAGAAACGATTGCTGCTGATAATGTAATGATGGATAACTACGGTTTTATCGCCAAGTCAAATGGAAAAGTGATTGATTTAAACTGGACGGTTGCCGAAAATGTCGCAGTTGATTATTTCAATATTGAACGTTCAAAGGATGGAGTCAGTTTTCATAAATTGTTGACTGTTAATAATTTGGATGCAACAACTGGCGAGCTTTTTTACAAAGCAAAAGATAAGAAGCCATTGAGTGGCGACAACTATTACCGATTGATTCAGGTATTGAAAAATGGAGAAACGATTGCTTCTGAGATTCAAAAAGTAATCTTCGAAGAACTCGCTTTCCATGTTGAATTATATCCGAATCCGACAGACGGGATGCTTCAAATTCGACAAACTGATTTTGTTGATAAAGCAGTGAATGTTTCTATTGTGAATAACTTGGCTCAAAGAATTCAAGACTTCAAATTTGAAAAAATGGAAGCGGTTACGAAGATAGATTTGACTGATTTACCAAATGGCATTTACAGTGTCATCATTCAATCAGGTGAGTTTGTAACAGTGAAGCAGGTGATTTTACAGAAGTAATTCGTTGTTGCCGAGTTGCCTTGGTTGCCATGGTTAGCTCAATGCAGCCAACTTAAATATAATTATAAAGCCGATGTGAGTTAATTCTCGCATCGGCTTTTTTTTATTCAATTTGTCTGAATCAGGATTCTCAGGAGCAGCCTGTGGCGGACACGTTTTAGGATTTGCAGGATTACCTTCAGTAGGTTGAATTTATGAATATGGGGTATTTTCCAAATCCGTCATATTTTGTGCAAGCGCAATTCAAGAAATAAAAGATTTTAAAAATCCATCATATCAAATCGCCCCTCAGCGTCACCGCTTTCATACAACCCGAATCGCTCCTTTGCGCCTTTCCGTCTTCGCGTTCATAATGCCCGAATCGCTCCAAGCAACCTGGCAACAATGGCAACTTGGCAACCTGGCAACTTGGCAACAACGGCTCTCTACCGCAGCCAAACCAAATCAGGAATCACCTGTCGCTTCTTCACAATTCCCGCTACTTTCAAATTATAAACCACCGATTCCAACATTTTATTACTGACCCAGCCGTGGATGGCCCATTCCGTTTGATGAAACCAGCGTTCCACATCTTTTGATTTTTGACCAAAGCGTTTGCTTACCTGTTTGATGGCTGTTTTGTCTTGCATGAAAATATCGTTGCTATCATGAATTGTTCGCAACATGCGGATGATATTTTCAGGTTGTTCTTTTAAAATTTTGTCCGTCGCCGCAATGACGAAACAAGGCCACGGAGTCAAATATTGGCCAACGCGTTTCAATTCACCCGAATCAACAAAAGGTTTGGTGGTGAATTTTTCCCAATAAAAAACATCGGTTTCCCCTTTGCCGAGTGACTCCAATGCACCTTCCAAATTTTTGATGACTTTAAATTGAGACTTTTTGATTTTGCGGTCATTACTTGTCGCATCCACAATCGCCATCAAATGTGATCCTGAACCAAAACGGCTGATAGCATATTTCTTTTCATAAATGTCTTTGTAATTATCGAGTGTATTTTTAGCACCAGAATGAATTCCCCAAATCAATGGAGAGTTGACATAGTTACTAATAATTTTACTCGGATTACCATTGATGATGTCAGTGACGATTCCTTCAGTGAGTAAAATGCAACAGTCCACTTCATCATCTCTCAAAGCCTTGGTCATCTGCCCAGTGCCTCCTCGGAAAGTTGTCCATTCAATATTAACGCCTCGTTTTTTAAAATCTCCTCTTTCTTTTGCAAGGTGAACTGGGAGGTTGAAATGTTCCGGTACGCCGCCGATTCTTATGGTATTCATTTATTAGTTGATTAAGTTTATTAGACTTTATTCTAAAATATTTCGTGTGCAAGCAAATACTTCTTTTTCCGCTACTTTTACCCGATGTAAAATCGGGACACGCGTTAAAAAATAGAACTATAACTAAGGCTATGCTTAGATTTTTTGCCTCAATTAGCACAAAAATAAGCATTCGTTGCGCTACAAACTATTTCAGAATAAAGTCTATTGTGCTTTTATTCGTCACTCGTCAAAAAAAACAACTCCGTAATTTCATCTGGAATTCTCAACGGTCTTCCACTTTTTCTATCAATAAATCCCCAATTCGTTTTTGAGCGACAAACGAGTTTTCCATTTTTATGAAATTCAACATGTCGAACTGAACGCGCTCCTTCGCATTTTTCCACATAAGTGGTCGCCACCAATTCATCACCCAAAACTGAAGGTCGTTTATATTCTATATAATGGTCGAGTGCTACCCACGCATATTGCGCATCGTATTTGCCACTCGTTTTTTCATGCCAATGAAGACCGCCCATGTCTTGCACCCATTCGAGATACACTACATTGTTGACGTGGTTGAGAGTGTCGATATGTTGCTGTTCGACTTTTATGAATTTGGTATAGCGATCTTTTTGTGTCAAAGGTCTTCGATTTAGTATTACTCAATACAAAATAAGTCTCCTCGTTATTTAAAAAAAATTGGCTCGAAAAATTTTATTATCAATCACTTTTCCTTCAGCTATTGTTTTTGAAATAGAATCAAAGAACTTTTGCTCGAAATCGGGCTTTTGTCCTGTATTTAGGAACGATAAAATAATAAGTAGAGTAACTTAGAATTTTTAGATATGAAGAAAAGGGTAGAGGTTGTAAAATCAACCGATTTATATTTCAAAAGTAATGAAAAAAGTTAATAAGGAATGGTTCAGAAATAAATTGCGTTTCTATGGGAAGTTATTTTTTTCTTCTGCAAGGCGAAAAACGTAGGCGATGCAACGCATC
>CALLVG010000304.1 GCA_938010715.1 uncultured Saprospiraceae bacterium | reverse complement strand
GCTTTTTTAAAACCAAAAATGAAAAGTAAAAAGGTCGAAAATCTTTTTTACGCAGGACAATTGACGACTCCTGGGCCAGGCGTTCCGCCGTCATTGATCTCAGGTCAGGTGGTCGCTACTGAAATTTCCAAATACCTAAATCGATAAGATTATGATGAAATTATTTGATGACGTTTGTGTCGAATGTAGTGCGCATATTACCAAAAGGTACAGCACTTCTTTTTCTTTAGGAATTCGTGTTTTTGAAGAAAGATTTAGAAATCCAATCTATGCGATTTATGGCTTTGTGCGTTTTGCAGATGAAATTGTAGATACTTTTCATCAACATGACAAACGAGAATTGTTGGAACGTTTTAGAAAAGATACTTATCAATCGATAGAGGAAGGTATTAGCTTAAATCCAGTTTTGCATAGTTTCCAAGCTGTTGTTAGAAAATACAACATTGAGCGTGAATTGATAGAGGCTTTTTTGAAAAGCATGGAGATGGACTTGGAGCATCATGATTATGAGCAATCGCTTTATGAAGAATACATTTATGGTTCGGCAGAAGTGGTTGGGTTGATGTGCTTACGCGTTTTCTGTGAAGGAAATGCCGAGCAATATGATGAGTTGGAAGGTTACGCAAGAAGCCTCGGAGCAGCTTTTCAAAAGATAAATTTCTTGAGAGATATGCGTAGTGATTTTGATGATCGAGGAAGGGTTTATTTCCCAGGAATTGATTTTTCAAAATTCACAGAAGCCGAGAAAGATCAAATCGAAATTGATATTAAAAAAGATTTTGACCACGCTTATATTGGTATTCAAAATTTACCGAAAGGTGCACGTTTAGGCGTTTATTTGGCATACAAATATTATCTGAATTTGTATAAAAAGATAAAAAAGTCATCAGCTGAACGCGTGCAGTCTGAGCGAATCAGGGTGAGAGATAGTAAAAAAGTTTATTTGCTTTTTAGTTCAACCGTTCGTCATAGTTTGAATATTTTATAGTCTTTTCATAAATTGATTTTCATAAAAAAAGCCGCAAATTTCGATTTGCGGCTTTTTTTATTTGAATCAATTCGCATCCCTCACAATTTCAATATAACCGCTCAACATATTTGCTGGCGTTTCGACGCCACCCAATCGTTGTTCAAAAACTTGGCAACGATAGAAATAGACGCCGTTATTCAGCGGGTCTCCAGCTAAGTTAGTGCCATCCCAATTGATATCTGGATCGGTCGTTTCAAATACCAAATTTCCCCATCGGTTGAATACTTTCATATCAACATTGGCAATAAAGCGATAGGGGTAAGCAGTGAATACTTCATTTTGGCCATCGCCATTTGGAGTGAAAACATTCGGTAATTCGTAGAAAGGGCAATTGTCTTTGCAAACAGTGTTGCTCCGTTCACTTTCGTTGCCAACACTATCAATAGCGGTAACAGCATAACAACCAATCAACCCCAAATCTGTTGAATGATAATAAGTAGTATCGTTTTCAAAATCAATCTCTGCGATCAATTCTAAAGTAGCCATGGAATCTGTTGCGTAGTATATTTTGTAACCATTGACGTCATCTGTTTTTTCGCAGATAGTTTCTGGGTTAGTCCAAGTTAATCTATTTTCGATATTGTCAATGAGTTCTTGGTCTGCACTCTCATCACAGATGTTTTGTACCAAAAGTGGGGGAGGGCAAGGCGGGACATTATCAAGAGGAGTACCACAATTTCTTTGCGATTTGTTCAAAATTGGATTGACAATTCCATCTACTCCATACGAACCAATCGCCTGAATGTAATAGCAATATTCTTTTCCATTTGTCAAATTCAAATCCTCATAAATCGTATCTCTCGTCACTCCGATTGAATCGAAAGTGCCATCTAAGTCATCGTCGCGGTAGATGACGTATTCGTAATTTTCCCAAGGCACCTCAAATTCCCACGAAAGATTATTTGCCTCATCCGTTTCAAATATGTTGAGAAAGACACTTGATGCGTTTTCAGTATCGCCCAATGATTCCAATTCATTATTTACATAAAATTCTACCTTGTAGGAATAAGGTTCGCCAGCAGTATTGAGCCCTGTGGAATCTATAAAGCAGGTATCATTTGCCATGGCAAAAGTTGGCTGCGAAAAGTCACCTCCTGACACTGGCAGAAAATCTGAATCAGTGATTCCATTTGCTCTTAGAACTCGATAGCGATATGGGCCAGGGTTTTGAATGGTGTCCAAATCCTCACCATCTGGCTTCGACCATTTTACTAAAATTTGTCCATCTGCTCCGTTTGTTTCCATGACATCTACATTTGTTATCAAAGGAATATCTTTGCTCAATTGGACGCAAACCTCCTCAGAAGGAAGACTTTCTACCAAATTGTAAGGTTGACCACTTGCAGTGTATTGTGCAAATCGAGCAAAAATTCGATAACAATAAGTGCGTCCTCTTTCCACGTTCATATCAGAAAATACATATCGCCCATTGTCTAAATCTTCTGTTCGAAAGGCAATTTGGGTATATCCTTTTCCACCCAAACCAGTTTCGCAAGTATCAATTACAAATGGGTTGCTGCCCAATTTTCGCCAGACAGAAAAACCATAGAAATATTCTTCTTCCGCATTTTCACAATCATAAGGACTTTGCCAACTTAGATTGACTGCGCTGGTGTTGGTCGCGGCTTGCAGATCCTCGGGCGATGGCCCAACTACCTTTATCAAAACAGTTTGTAATGTTGATAAAAAAGAAGAATCTCGCGATTGAGTGATGATAACAGGAAAATCGTCCTGCGCTCTAAAAACGACTTTATAATATTGGTCTGCAATATGATTACAATTGGTTTGCCACCTAAATGTTCCCTTCAAAGGTTGGTCTTGAAAACCAGGTGCCACGTCAAAAACAGCAGGATTATCAATTACCAAAGGTCCTCCATACGCCTCAATAGAAACGCGCTGCATGGTTTCAAAATCAGGCGCAGTGGCTTCGACTTCAAACTCAAGTAAGTCACCGGCAACGACACAGATTTCTCTTACCGTATTAATTTCTGGAGGTTGATTGTCACATTCTTCAATTTGGATTTGTAATTCGCGAATCGTGGTGTCAATGGCAATTCCATTCCGATGTTCAATAATCATGATCGCCAAATTATAATCCCCTTGCTTTTGGGGGGCAGACCATATAAAGTCCCCTGTCACGGAGTTCAAATCCATTAAATTATTTCCTCCTGGATTCACTTGATTGGGAAATTGATAGCCAGGAACCTGCACCCCATCAGCTTGCAACGGAATCATCAATTGATAAGACAAACTGTCTCCGTCAATATCAAATGCGTTAGGATTATGTCTAAATTCTTTTCCAACACAACCAATATCAATAGGTGGTTGCGCCAAAATGGGTGTACTGTTGCAACCTTGAAATTGTGGATCTAAAAAAGTATAAACGGTTTTTATAAAAAAAGGAATTTGGACCGAGCGGCCATTATTGATGTTAATAATATCTGCGATTCGGTTAGGATCGGTAATGGAAATAGAATAGCGTCCTCTACCAGCGTAAATATGTTTTCCTCGGTAAACATTTTTTTTGATGTCATTACCAAGCTGTTCTTCTGTATCACGTGGAATTTTTTCGCAAACCCCATCTCCCCAGCAAATTGTTACCGAGTCTCTATCAGCTTGCTGACTACTTTCTTTAGTGTAAGTCGCGACGAAGGCTTCTACTTCGAGGCTATTACAATCATCTCCAAGTTGTTCAATACGAATTTCTCCAGCGCGATTGTGGGTGGCGTTGCTTTGTCCCAAGAAGGAGACAAAGAAGATTAATGAAAACAGCCAGTGTAAATGTTGATTCATGTTTGAAAGTTAAGCCGTGTACAAAGTTATTTTTTGAACGCTAAAAAAGGTACGATGTTTTTTAAGCCTTCATTTGTTATGACTTTCTATCTTTGCGACAAAAAATATAATTTATGATTCAGCGTATTCAATCTGTTTTTTTGTTGTTGGCGTCAGCTTGTTCCTTTTTACTTTTTCAATTTCCATTTGCGACTGACGAAACAGTCCAAAGTTCCGCAATTTTGAACGATGGCGTTTATAATTTGCATGATAATATTGCAATGTTGGTGCTATTTGCATTAGGTGGCGTCTTGGCATTGGGTGCATTGGTTTCTTTTAAGAACAGAAAAAATCAGTCACTTATCGCTCGATTAGCTTTTGTAGCCAACTTGATTGGGATGGTTTTGGTTGTTGCTTTGTTTTTCAATGACCCAGCTTTTCAAAGTGAATCTGCGCCTGATGACGGCATCGGCGCTTACCTTCCAACGGGTGCAATGATATTGATCGGATTAGCACTTTACTTCATTAATAAAGATGAAAAACTAGTAAAGTCGATGGATAGGTTGCGTTAAGAATCTGCTTCGAACTTTTATGGTATTTCAAGGTTTTCTTTTAGAATTTAATTAGAAAAATGATAGAAACTGATATTGCGATAGTTGGAGCAGGGCCAGTAGGCCTGTTTACGGTATTCGAAGCAGGGCTTTTGAAGTTGCGTTGCCATTTGATTGATGCGCTTCCGATTCCAGGTGGACAATGTGCTGAGATTTACCCAAAGAAGCCTATTTATGATATTCCGGGTTATCCTTCGATTTTGGCTGGCGAATTGGTTGACAATTTGATGGAACAGATTGCTCCTTTCAAACCTGGTTTTACATTAGGCGAACGAGTAGAAGGATTGGAAAAGCAAGAAGATGGCAGTTTTATTATTACAACTTCTGATGGTACAAAAATCAAAGCACCTGTCGTTGCAATTGCAGCTGGTTTAGGCTGTTTTGAACCACGAAAACCACCACTCCCTAATCTATCTCAATTTGAGAAAAAAGGCGTCGATTATATCATCAAAGACCCAGAGAAGTTTCGTGATAAAAAAGTGGTCATTGCTGGCGGAGGGGACTCTGCTTTGGATTGGTCAATATTTTTGACGGATGTTTCAAGTGAAGTAACTTTAGTACACAGACGTTCAAGTTTTAGAGGAGCATTGGATTCGGTAGAAAAGGTAATGGATTTGGCGAAAGCTGGAAAAATCAATCTCGTCACAGAAGCAGAAATCACTGGTCTTAACGGCAATGGGAAATTGGATAGCGTAGAAATCACCCACAAAAAAGAAGGCAAAAAGAAAACCGTTGAAGTCGATAATTTTATTCCTTTATTTGGGCTTTCGCCGAAATTGGGGCCAATCGCAGAGTGGGGTTTGAATATTAATAAAAACGCCATTGAGGTTGACACTTTAGATTATTCTACCAATGTGGATGGAATCTATGCCATCGGCGACATCAATACTTATGAAGGCAAATTGAAATTGATTCTTTGTGGTTTTCATGAAGGGACCATCATGGTTCAATCTGCGTTCAAAAGAATCTACCCAGATAAAAAATTAAGTTTTAAATACACTACAGTCAATGGTGTAAATGGTTTTGAGTAAATGAAGGAAAGTATAAACATAACAATCATCGATCGGCAAGATGTTCCACATGAAATCGAAGTGCCTTTAGGAGTCGATCTCAATCTGATGGAAGTCGCCAAGGCATCTGAATTGCCAGTGGAAGGAACTTGTGGAGGTATGGCACTTTGTGCTTCTTGCCATTGCTATGTTCAGAGTGAGCATGATATTTTTGACCGAAGCGATGACGAGGAAGATATGCTTGATCAAGCCTTCTTTGTAGAAGATAATAGCCGCCTCAGTTGTCAAGTTAAAATGGAAGAAGAGATGGACGGATTAGTAGTAAAACTGGCAGAGGTCGGGGATTAAGCTTCCCAAACCATCGCAATGTGAGGAATACCATCTTCCAAATATTCTTCACCAATTGGTGTAAACCCTAATCCTCGATAAAATTTATCCAAATAGCATTGAGCGCTGATTTTAATTTTCTTATCTCCGAAAATGCGCTGTATTTCTTCGATTGATTTTTTCATTAAAATTTTACCAGAACCATTTCGTCTTACTTTCTCGGAAGTCAATACCCGCCCGATGGATGGATATTCGTCATAAGAAGTTCCTTTAGGCACGAGGCGCGTGTATCCAATCAAATCGTTTTCTTGGTCAAACGCTAATAAGTGAAAACTTCGTTGGTCTTTGTCATCCAAATCTTGATAAACGCAGTTTTGCTCTACCACAAAAACTTCTGAACGCAACTTTAGCAATGCATAAAGTTCATCCAATGTTAAATCATAAAAAGGAACACATCTAAATCTGACCATAGGTTTATTTTGCTCAAAAATACTTTTATTATTTTTCGATTTTAGTGATTTTACAAAAAAAATAAGCACCCGTTGTTACGGATGCTTATTTTTTTGACAACTTTATTGTTTGTGATTAAAAACTTGCCATAATTGGAGAAGGCTTAATCATACATCGCATCCAATCTGGAACTGGATCTCCTTCCTCTACAAGGAATTTCACTTCATTATCATCTGTTACAAGGTATTTCCAAGTGTGAGATTGGCCATCGCCAGTGAGGTAGTTTCCAAAAAGTAATTCAAATTGAAATTCCCAACCTTCGCTTACTCGGGTCATTTTTATATCATTCCCTTTTACGGCAGGTATTCCAAAATCAATTTCACTGATGCCATCAATATTATAAATTTCGTTACCGATAGCAGCAATATTGACTGGTTTGCGAGAACGAATCGTGATTGCTTCTTGGCTTTCGTTCCACTGATATTGTTTTTCAATTCTTAAATTGAATTTTTGTAAAATACCATGAAATGCTTGATTACTTCCACTTCCCGTTTTTTGGCTAATTGTTTTGGCCCAAGTCTCATTTTCTTCAAAAATAACAACAACTCGCTCTATAGCAGGATCTGGAAATGTATGAATATTGCAATCGGTAAGGCTGCGTGCAGTTTCGTCTTTTAGATAGATGCTTTTCAACGCTTCAAATATCATTTCAATATTCTTTGGAGGTATTTCTACCCCTAAGTATCTATAATCTTCTTTTTGACCCTCCATGCGAAGTGCCAACCGTGCAGCGTCACGACGAAATTTTCTGTCAATGTGCTTGGGGAACTCTACTTCTTCTGAAGTAGTCTGGGAGGTGGCATAAGATGCCGACCCTAAAAAAAGAATCGAGACCAATGCAATGAAATAAATAGGACTTTTCATTTGCGTGATGGATTAAATTTCCTGTTTGTGAGTATAGACCGGAGGTAGGATTGAAAGAGCGAACTTGCAATTAAAAATGTTACTCCGTCATACTCTTTTATACTACTATAAGGAAGAAATCCAAAAACCGTGCAAACTTTTCCTAAATAGGCTGATTAACAGCAAATTGTAGAAAAGAAATGCTACTGTGAAATAGTTGTTAAAATCGTTATATTATACTAAAAGAGCGCTCCACTTCGATAAATTTTCCTTTGTATTGAACCGTTGTCAGCAAAACAAACTCACCACCGCGCTTCATTTTTTTGAGTAATTTTTTAATATCATCATTGACATTTCCGCGGCTTAGAGCTTCTTTTAGTTTTCTACCTTTTTTGTAAACAACTGCTAATTCAACAATATCCAAATTATTACCCATTGGATCTCTTACCGTTACTTTTTCGTTCGTATTGTTTAGTAATTGTTGGCGTGTAACTGATTCTTTGGCGAGCGTTCCCCAAGCGATTTCCATTTCTTCTTGCAGATCGCTTGCCTTTAATGAAAACTTAATTGGCAAGTTTAAGAGAACTTTCACTGGGTTTCCTTTCATGATGCCAGGTTCCCAGTCAGGCATGTTTTGTACAATTTCCAAGGCTACTTCTCCGCAGCCACCACCGATATCTCGTACAACTTTTGGTGCGAAAATTTTCCCTGTTTCAGTTACAATAAAATCAATATAGACGGTTCCTTCCAGTCCGAGTGCTTTCGCCTTGTCGGGGTAACGAAGGAAGTCAGAGATATAAACGATTAGATTTCTATTGGAGCAGTGGCGCTTATCAGCCGAACCATTTTCCAAATCAGAACATCCAGGAAAATATGGCATTTCATCGGCGATGTTAAAAACAATTGGCCTATCAACCTGAGCTGAAAGATTCCAAGACACCAATACGCACAAAAAAAGACTAGCTATTCTCATAGTAATTGAAAAGGTTTTTTACCGCTCTACCTTATGGTTTTCAAAATAAAAATGGTGGCACGAATATGCTACCGTTCAATTTAAAACCATCGGGTAAAGTAGTTTTTTACATGTTTCTAATGCAAAAATTGTTCAAAAAAAAGGAGGCAAGCTGTGTAGTAGGAAATTTAAGAATACAAATTAAATATATTTATAATAGGAAAGCAAGCGCAAAAACTAAAAAGCCTCTGTAACGATAAGTTTCAGAGGCTTTTTTAACAAAAGAAATAATTTTTAATACTTTCCGAAAGTAACTCTCGCTCCAGTAATCAACGAGAAGCTACTGATTCTGTCTTGATTTGGTCCAAGGCCATTGTTGTAACCTGGCAACAAATATGCTTTTACACTCGGTTGTAAAAATAAACTCCAACGCGGATTTATTAATCGTTCAACTCCAACACCAAGGTTTGCAGTGAAGTAACTGTTCTCTCCAAAACTTCCTCCTTCTAACAATCCATCCGTAAATTTTTTTGCTTCTAATTTGGGGCCAGGTTGTCCTGGTGATAATTGAGCAAATATGCCTGCAATATTGGAGTGGTCATAATCTGCTAACAATGCGATGTGCATTGATGCTCCAGTTTGTCCATAAAATTTCCATCGAGTCAAATCCGAAAAGGTATATCGGAAGTTCAGTGGAATTTCCAACATGTTCAATTGAATTTTATCAAATTTGACTGCAATTGGAGGGCCAGGTCCATTGAGGAATTGAGTTGGAATACGCGGTTTGTAATTTTTGAAAGAATAAATACCACCTGTTTCTACCTCAAGGTTTTTATTTTTAAAGCCAATAGAAACACCTGCCTGATAGCCTTGTGTGAACCTACCGTATTGCTCCAATTCAAAGATTTCGTCATAAGGCGTTTGGATGTAGTTGTAATCACTACCCGTAAACATACTCACCCGAACTTGTTTGATAGGAGAGAAGATTTTCGCAATAATTGCCTTTCCTCTAAATCGTTTCTTCTTTGAATCAAGTTCAGAAATAGGTTCTTTTTGTGCCAAAGAATTAATCTCCAGTATTGCTTCTCTTGGCTCTATCGTTTGTTTGGGCCCTTTTGCTACAATTTCTGCTACAATTTCAGATTCGAATTCTTGCGCTTTTTCTATCTCAGCGCTGCTATGCAAAATTATATTTAAGTTTTGAGAGGCAGCAGTTGATTCGATGACTTCTTCAGCCTTAATCTCAGATGATTTTTCTTTAACTCCTTTTGTATCGTTCTTTTCTATGGAAGCAATTGGTTGTTCAATTTTGTTTTCATTTGCTTCATTAAAAAGAATCGCATTTTTATAAGCAACTAATGCTTGTTTTCTCTTAGCGATTTGCGCTTTTATGTTTTTGAAAGGTTTGTTTACCTGAGTAGGTAAGACATTTGCCAGCGTAAAAATCGCCAATAGCACGAGGGCAATTTCTGCTACTTTATAACGAATCAATTTTCTGCGAATTGAGAATTCTTGTTTGATTCTTTCGGCCATTGCATCCCAGTTTCCGATAGGTCGGTCTGCTTGGATGTTTTCTATTTTTGTTTTTATTGCATGATCAAAATCTTGCGCCTCTTGTGGTTCGGGTGCCAACTCAGGGTCAACCATCATTTTGCCCATGAGCAACTCCCACGATCCACCGTCCTTGGCTTCGAAGTCACCAATTGCATCCCTAATTTGGTCATCAAATTTTTTATCAGACATTTTTTATACTGCTACGTTTCCTGTTAAAATTGTTTAATCTACTTTTTTGTAGAAATTTTCTTGCTTGGTAAGTGATTTTTGAAGTTTTGTTCTTGCTTTTACGAGATTAGAGCGTGAGGTACTTTCTGTAATACCGAGTTTCTCAGCGATTTCTCTGTGAGAGTAACCTTCGATAATGTAAAGGTTGAAAACTGTTCGATAGGCAGGCGTCAACTTTTGTACGGCAATCAAAATTTCCTTTTCGGTAAATTGACTGATAGCATCTACATCGTAAGAGCTAATTTGATAAGCTTGATCAAGATCTTCGGTTCGACGCCTTACATTTTTACGATAAAAATCTATCGCAGTATTGACCATAATTCGTCGAATCCACGCAGAAAGGGAGGTGCCCGGCTGGAATTTTGAAATATTCTTGAAGACTTTTATAAACCCTTCATGTAGAATGTCCATCGCATCTTCTTTGTTGTTGGAGTACCTAAGGCACACCCCCATCATAGAAGAATAAAAATCTTCATAAAGCTTCTTTTGCGCCCAAAGTTCTTTGCGAACACAGGCTTTCAAAAAAGCTTCTTCGGAAAAATCCAGCGGTAAGGAAATATTCATAACCGGTTTCATGTCTTAAAAATAGACAGTATGTTCCGCTTCTCCAAATCAAATCCCCATTCTTGTACGGAGATCACTGTTAGCTTACTGTTAAAATAACGGTGAGTGTAAGGTAATTGCTGCTTTGAGAGGTCAAAAAAGGTGTGAGATTAAGAATTTGAGAGATTGAGAGTGTGAGAAATAGCTTCGCCTTCTTGTTTCTTGCATCTTACTTCTTGTGTCTAAATTTAAATTATCTCTTCAAATTCATCGCTTTCTGCTTCAATAGAATTGCGTTTCAAAGTCATCAATCGCGCAATTTTCATTTCTTCGATTCCTTTTTCTACTTTTTGTAAAAGGGTGGCATCAATTTGTCGTTTGACATCGGGTAGAGATTCGATGCCTTGGCCGTCATCAAATTTGTAGGTTTGTTCTACATGTCCATCTTCAAATTTGACTGAAAAACGATTGCCGTTTTTGAAAACAGTTATTTTTAAACTCGGGTGCGGTATATCTCCAATGATTCTCATAAATGATACTTTTTGATTTGTTCAGTCATTAATTTGTAAATCTCTTTCCAGTCTTCAAATTTTTCTAAATAATTCAGGTGCCTTTCGATGGTCTCCTCGTCTCCTCTGATGGCTGGGCCAGTTTGCATATTACCAGGTTCGTCATTCCTGATTTTTTCTGCTGTTTCTAAAATTAAAGGCCGAATCAAGTCAAACGGCAAGTCTTCCTTTTTTAAAATATTATTTGCTACAGCGAAAACGTGATTGGAAAAATTGTTGGCAAAAACAGCCGCAACATGTGCAATACCACGTTGCTCATCGTTGAGTGTATAAACTTTATTACTGATTTTGTTGGCGATGCTTTTAAGCAATTTCATATCTGCTGCTTCGCTCGAAAAAAGGCAAACAGGAATCTTTGACCATGCAGGCCTTTTATTAATGTTGAAAGTTTGCAATGGATAAAAAACGCCATACCGCTCAAAATAGGGTTTGAAAACGGTACTTGGCGTTGCTCCAGAAGTATGCGTCACCAAGCTTTTTGCATCAATCACTTTTGCCAATTCAGCGGCTACATCGTCAATAAAATCATCATGAACTGCAAAAATGTAAAGGTCTGCGTTTGGAATCACTTTTGACAAATCATTCGTCCATTTTGAGTCTATCGCCTTTGCCAGTTTTTCTGCTTTTTCTGCCTTTCGGCTAAAAACCTGAATGACATTCTGACCACGTTTTTGCAATCGCTTTCCGAGTTGCGTTCCGACATTGCCCGAGCCAATCATTACGATGGAAGGTGAATTGTTTTTCTCTTTTTTCAAAAATAAAATTTTGGTAAAGATGAAAAAAAATGAGAAGGTAAACACCAAACGACTCGCTCAATTGCATCTGAAAAGTACGCGCGCGATTTTTTAACCTTGAAGTTATTCATAGGAATAGCTTCTTCTAAAATTTCGTAGATATGAAAAGTCGAAAATTCAAAAGCACATCTGTGGATGCAAGTTCCACCGCCGACATAGCCTTTTTACTCCTCATTTTCTTTTTGGTGACAACGACTATCTCAAATGACCAAGGTGTTTTGGTCAAATTACCTCCCTATGTCGAAAATCAAGAACCCGAGCCACTTCCTGCTAAAAATGTATTTTCCGTTAAAATAAATGGGAACAATGAACTATTGGTAGAAGGAACGCAAATCGAAATGGAAGAACTCCGGCAGTCAGCTAAAGACTTCATTATGAATCCAGATAAGTTGGAAAACCGACCTGACAAGCCTACAAAAGCAATTGTCTCCCTCATGAATGACCGAAACACCATGTACGGAACCTATCTCATGGTTTACAATGAATTGAAAGGTGCGTACAACGAACTTTGGGACGAAATGGCGCAACAAAAACATGATCGAAATTACGACCAATTATCAGCTACAATGCAGCGACAGATTCGCTCAGCAATACCCTTGGTGATTTCGGAAGCAGAGCCGACGGACTTCAAGTAGAACCGAAATTTATTTCGGTTAAAAAACGAATTTCAACACGTTTTTATTGAAAAAGTAAAACTGTCGAGCCAAACTTTATTTTGATTCAGTTCGGTTGTTCGAATTTATAATTTGGGCAACCGTTTTTTTTATCTTAATAATAGCGATTTTTAATTTTCATACTCAAAAATTAAAACCTTAAATCTGCATTTTATATACCTTTGTTTTGCTTAACCAAAAATTATAAAATCTATGAGTGAAATCTCGACTCGCACAGTCAAAGACTTTGGTATTTGGCTGGCTGCTCAAGGCCTTGAAAGAGGCTATATTGTCCACCTTGACAATAAAACTTATCTCTCCTCTCCTGAATTGAGTTCCTTTTCAAAAGAAATTACTTCCTCTCCTGACTATCAAAATCACGAAGGCATATTTTTCGAATATCAAAAAGAAACGGAGTCGCTTTTTGTAGCGGCAATTCACCGAACGGTACGAGGAGCAGGGCAGGGGGGAACGCGTTTTCGCCAATACCCGACTGTTGGCAACTTGTTGACCGATGCGATGCGCCTTTCAAAAGGAATGACGGATAAAAATTCGCTCGCCAAAATCAATTGGGGTGGCGGAAAATCTATCATTCATTCAGAGCATAATCCAAAAACGGTTTCTAAAGAAATTCGTGAAAAAATCTTTCTTGGTTTTGGTCAATTCATTGCGAGTCTCAACGGCTTGTATGTTTGCGCAGAGGACATGAATGTTTCGCCAGAAGACCTCGGTTTGGTGCATTCCGTCAACCGATATACGAACTGTATTCCTAAATCAATGGGCGGTTCTTCCAATCCAAGTTTCTTGACAGCAAGAGGTGTTTTTGCAGGAATTGCAGCAGGTTTGCAATTTATGGATGGTATTAATGATACTCAGAATATTGACCTTTCTGGCAAACATATTTTGGTGCAAGGTGCTGGGAATGTTGGATTCAATGTCATCAAGCATATCATAGATCATGGTGGGAAAGTTTCTGTTTTTGAACCATACCAACCAGCTGTTGAAAAGTTGATGGATACTTTTCCTGACATAAATATCATCTCAAACGCAGATGATATTTATGACATTGAAGCAGATATTTTTTCGCCAAATGCGATTGGTGCTATACTGAATGATGCGACTATTCCGCGATTAAAAGTGAAAATGGTGGCAGGTGGTGCAAACAATCAGCTAAAAGATCCTGTACGTCACGCAAAGATGCTTCACGAAAGAGGTATCGCTTATGTGCCTGATTTTTTAATCAATAGAATGGGAATTGTGAATTGTTGTGATGAGCAGTACGGATATTTGCCAGAAGCAATTGAGGAGCGGTTGGTTGAGATTCACCCAGAAGTAATTGAGTTACTCAAACTTTCCAAAAAAGAAGATAAATCCCCTCAATTCAAAGCATTGGAATTGGCGACAGAACTTTCTTTGATTCCACATCCGATACATGGACATAGAGGAGCAAAGATTTTGAAGTTTTTGATGGGGAATGAAGAATCGGTTTGGGTCATGAATAATTATGAAACTGAACCTGCGGTTTAGATTCTGCTAAAAAATTTAAAAAGCCTCTTTTCAAGTATTTGAAAAGAGGCTTTTTAGTTAGTTCCTAAATCAATCTATTGATTTTTCTCCCCCTTCACCCAGCCTTCCGAATTGGCAAATGATTTTACCAAGTTGGAAAGGCTTTTCAATTTTTCTGGTACCTGATAATATAAATGAATGGTCTTTTCTTTTTTACTGTCGTTGTAGGTTAAGTAAGTCGATGGCAGGTCAGTGATGTTACCTTTGTACTCATCTTTATAAGAGAAAAAATCTCCATTTTCAAAAGCTTGAAAAAGACCTTCAACTTGCTTTTTGGTGTATCGTTTTTCTTTCTTACCTTCTACAGATACAAATCGCATTCCTTCATAATTTGCGATTCCTTTGTCTGTGATTTTGAAAGTATAAATTGGGCAAGTGCCGTAACAGCCCGTTGTCTTGACCATAATAAATGGGTGGTTACCGCCATCATGACCATCCTCTGTGTGGTCACATTTTTGGCTCATCAAAATAAGTGAGACTGCGATAAGAAATAAGAATTTATTCATTGTCGTTTGTTTTGATTTTAAAATAAATGACGGGAAGACGTATGATAAAGGTATGAAAAACTTAATTCAAAGGTAAAAAAGCGGATTTGCTTCCAGTTGCTTTCGATTCTAAAAACTGTTGGCCTGTGGCTTTAAGTGTTTCTTCGATGGATGTGTATTCAAAATTTAGGAGTTCTTTTGATTTGTCGTTTTTGTATTCGAAAAAGTGCTTGGTAGTATTTGCATTTTCTTTGGTGTAAAGCGGATTTGCACCTGTCAGTTTAGAGCGAAGCCATTCTAATCGCCAAGCGATAGCACTTAGTAAGGGCGAAATTTCTTTTGAAGGAATTTTGGCCTCTGTCGAATCAGCAATCTGTGCAAAGATGTTTTTATAAGTCAGATTTTTTTCATTCAAAATCATTCTTTCATTTACGATATCACTGTTCATCAATCGAATCATTGCCTTTGCTACATCTCTCACGTCAACCATCCCAGTTCCTCCTTTCGGAAAATAAGGGAAGTTTTTAGAAAGTGTTTTGAACATTTTTGGAGTGCCTTCTTCCCAAAATCCGCTACCCATGATGAGCGACGGATTGACGATTCCGATAGTTAATCCTTCGGCCATTCCTCGCCAAACCTGCATTTCTGCGTTGTATTTACTTTTGGCGTAATTACTATTTAATTCGTTGTGTTCCCATGTTGCGTTTTCGTCAACTGCGCAAGTCCCTTCCACGCGTCCGAGTGCTGCAATTGAACTGGTGTGAATTAATTTTTGAATATTCTTTTGAAGTGCGACGTTGACGATGTTGGCCGTGCCGCCTTCATTCACTTCCATCATTCGATTTTTGTCTTTGGTTTGAAAAGAAACCATCGCAGCGCAATGATAGACTTGCTCAATTCTCTCCATCGCTTCCTCCAAAAACGGAATGTCTAAAATGTCACCTTCTAACCATTGAACTTTGTCTTTGATTTCGATAACCAAATCCATTCGACTATTTTTCCGCTTGGTGGCTCTGATATTTTTAAAACCATAAGAAACCAAATAGCGCAAAAGATAAGAACCTAAGAAACCTGTCCCGCCCGTGACTAGTATTGTTTTATTTAAATTCATAAAAATGAAACATGAATCATCCCGATTTTTTATCTACTTAGAATAGAATTAATTGTGATTCCTTGTCCTGAGTGCTTCTTGCGCCATGCTTTTGAGCTCAGAGTGATAAGCAACACCTTCTTTTCTAACTACTGATGTACCTTTTTTATTTAGAAAAATTAAAGTAGGATATGCTTTTACTTCAAATATTCCAGCTAAATTTCCACCTGCTTCACTTTCGGCATCTATTTTCATACTCAAAAAATTGTCGTTGAAATATCTGCCAATTTCTTTGTCTGTAAAGACATCCTCATCCATCAATTTGCAGGGCATGCACCATGTCGTGTAAAAATCGAGAAAGACCATTTTGTCTTCGTTTTCTGCACGTTCCAAAATTGGCATTAACAGATCAGATTCTATGAAATTGATTTCATATTTGTTAGCCTTTGCGTTTCCTCTAACTAATTGTTTGCTTTTGCAACCCGTCGAAAAAACAAAACCTGCTACCAATAAAGAAAAAGCCAAAAATTTCGGAATAGTCATAATTATGTATTTATGAGGTGTTAACCTCGTTAGAACGCGCCGAATAGCCAAGATTTATTACAAATCAACTATTAACACTAACCTAACGTATCGGGTATAGTATAGTTATAAATTGCTATTGTAATAGACTTTATTCTAAAATATTTCGTGTGTAAGCAAATACTTCTTTTTTCGGTACTTTTCGCCAAGAATAGAACTTTTCGCCGCCGCGAATGCTTAGATTTTTTTGCCTAAATTAGCACAAAAATAAGCATTCGTTGCGCTACAAACTATTTCAGAATAAAGTCTAATAAGTTGTCGTTTTCGGGTAGATTATTTTTTTTCTTTATCAAGGCACAAAAATGTACTTTTACAAGTAAGTATTATTCAAAAAATAACTTCCCTCTTCAATTCAAAAAATTAGCTCGAAAAACCTCATTATCAATCACTTTTCCTTCACTAATTTTTTGAAATCGGGAACTTATTTTTTGAGCATCACTAAGATTTGAAAACTTCGATGTCTTTGTTCTTGACAATCAAATCTGTGAATTTTCCTTTGAATCGAGTTGCTCTTACGATGTGGTTATCAATCCAATGGTAGTTACCACCGCGTGGTTTCCCCATTAAAAGACCATGGTATTTGAAATCATGTTTTTTGAGCCAAAATTCAGTGATTTCTCTGTGTTCTTCTGTTCTCGAAGTGAAGAAAGTAATGATATGGCCTTCGTCATACCATTTGTTCAATATTTTTAGCGCATCTGGAAAAGGGAGTACGGTTCCCATTCTTTCTGGCTCTTCGTTTGGGACATCTTCTGTTACGGTTCCGTCGATATCAATTAGATAATTTTTGATTTCATCTGGAAGTTGAGGACTGATGGATTCACCTTTTTCATTAAAGGTTTTTTTGAGATTGTCGTCGTGACTCATGATTTCTTTTTTTGCTTAGAGTGAGCGTGTAAATTTGAAAAAAATTAAGCTGCAAATATACAAAATTGCTCAGATAGATGTTTGGGAATTTATTTTTTGCTGTGGCAAACGCATCAAAAAATTCTATAGATTTTTTGCTAAAAAAATATTTTTTTTAGGCTTGTGTATGCGGAACTGTATTTGTGCCGAAGGTTTTTTTTAGCGGATCTGAATTTCCGCATACGATGAGCAAGCAATTTTGTATAAAACAATTTTGATGCGCTTGCCCTTATTTTTTGCTCCACCAGGTGGAAACTAAAAAAGCAGAAATTAGATTCCAAACACCCCACCAAGCTGCTACCAACAACATTCCACCTAAAGTTTGGAAAAAACTGAAAATTACGACTAAGCCCAAACCTGCATTTTGAATGCCAGTTTCCATAGAAATTGTTCTGCAATCTGCCTCGGATAGTCGATTTATCTTTCCAAAATAATAACCAATTATGTAGGCAATCAGATTGTGAATGATGACTAAAAAGAAAACATGATGGAGGTGCTCAAGGATGTTTTGCAAGTTAGAAAGTAGGGCTCCAATGACTAAGCCAACGAATATTATCATGGAAATTATATTTACTGGTCTTTTTAGTTTTTGCGCCCAAAGAGGTTTTTTAATTTTTAATAAAATTCCAATAAAAAGTGGTAAAACGATAAGTTGAATGATAGTGATGAAAATCGCTTTTTTGTCCAATTCTATCGTTTTCAACAATAAAGAAGTGTCGGGGATGATTTTGGCTAACAACGAAAAAATAACTGGCGTTGTGACCAATGCCAAAAGGGTGACTATTGAGGTCATTGTGATGGAGAGAATTGTATTTCCTTTCGCTAAATGCGTGGCGTAGTTGCTGATATTTCCACCCGGGCAAGATGCAATTAGTACTAATCCCAAAGCAATGCTTGGATGTGGGGCTGTAACGTAAATAAGCAAAAGGGTGAATGTCGGCAATAAAACCCATTGCGATAACAGTCCAATGAATATCTTTTTGGGTTGCTGAAATATCTCTTTAACTTTATCAAGATGTATTTCTAATGCCACTCCAAAGGTTAGAAATCCAAGACAAAAATTCAGTAGTCCTAAATTGTTTTCACTGAAATTGATAACGATCTGGTCAATTTCATTCATGGTGTTTGTTTTTCCATAATTCCCAAAGTTTTATTTCTCTTAGGAAGACATATTGAGCATTTGATTTTGCAACGAAAAATCCAATAACGCCATCCAAAAACCCAAGTTTGAAAAAATATTCTAAAACAAATCGATAAAGCGGTTTTAGTACAATTCTAAAAATAGTAGTCTTTTTTCTTTGGTTGAAAAGGTGATGTGCAGCGGATGTACTGTGTTTGTTTACGGTCGCGTTTCGTTCAGTAAGATTTGCATCTGAGTAGTGGAGTAGATTCCCTTTGAGTTTTTGAGGTTTAGTTTTATCAATTAAAATGATTTTATCATGCGGTTGTTCTCCGATGACTTCAACCTTGTCTTTAAAAAATAATCTTAACTTCCAATCAGGATGCCAACCGCCATAATGAATCCAAATATTTCCAATACTATTAAGTCGGTTGATGCGATAACCACTTGATTTTGGGTTTTCTTTTGTTTTTAAAATTTGAAGTTTTAATTCCTCGTTGACGGCCTCATCAGCATCAATTACAAAAACAAAAGGGTGGGTCGCTTTTTCAATACAAAACCTCCGTTGTTCAATGTATCCATCAAATTTATTTTGAAGAACAGTGGCTCCTAAATCTTTCGCGATTTGCACTGTATCATCTGTAGAAAAGGAATCAACCACCAAAATTTCATCAGAGAAGGCCAAAACAGACTCAACGCATCTGCTAATATGTGCAGATTCATTTAAAGTCATGATAACGGTCGAAAGCTTCTCCATGCTGCAAAAATATAAAAGAAAAGAGCTATTTAATCAAACGACTAAATAGCTCTTTTTTTTAAAAAAAACTCAATCTATGTGGAGAAAATTTGTTCAAGCCAATTTTTATGAAGCCCAAAGAGCTTGTTGAGTTTTGGTTGTTTTTAAATCTCTTACACGAGCACCAGTTGGTCTGCTTTCAGCTGGTTTGGTTTCATTTCTATCGTCCAAAATTTCCAAACCAAGTTTTTCGGCAAACATTTTTGCCAAGTCACCCAATCTTCTCGCTTCTTCCTCTGATTTTCCAGCAGACATATAGTAGTCCACAACACCTGCACGAATCGTTTCGTACTTATCAACATTAATTAAAAGTTCTCTTTGGGAAAGACCTTTTGCTAATTCCTTATTAGAAAGAGCACCCTCTTTCCAGAAACTTTCGCCGTAGCCAAGTAATCTTTCTCTGTATTGCCACCAGTTAGCAGCTGTTCCATTTTTAGATTTATAAACTTCCATGTGGCGTCGTTCACTTTGCGCTTGGTAAGCAACAGATCCCATTTTGGTAGCAATATCAATTATCTCGGCAACCTCATTCGTGGTGATCGGTTGTTCTTTCTCTACTTTTTCATGCTCTAATTGATGCAGTTGGTTTGCAAACTTTTGTTTCACTTTACTACTTGAGTTTAAAGCAATAAGCTTAGCCAATCTAACTGTTAGATAGTAATCTGCAATAACCGGATTGTTGGAAGGCTTACGCGCAAAGTCGCGCAAAGGAGAAGGCCTACGTATTCCGTCAGAGAAATCGTACACTTCTTTAAGCCATTTACGTACGTTTTTAGCGTACTGTTCATTAGGTAGTTGTAAAGCTGCGTGTAAGTTTGTAGCCTTTACCACTTTTGTCCCTTTCTTACTTATGAATACTTCCAGTTTCATAATTTGAAAATTTTTGTTTCAACAAAATTGGCAAATTATTTGAAATAAAACAAATAATTTTAAATAAATTGTTTCAAAAATGTTTCTTAGTGTATAAAATAGTCCTTTTTGAATACAATTTAAATCAAAATGTTTTAAATTAATTAGGACATGGGAATATAAGTCTGAACAAATTAGTTTTTGCTCCTATAAAGGGGAAGTTGGTAGTTCTGTTTTGTTTAGATTTTTATACTTTGTTAAAGTATCTTTGTGTAGATTTTCTCTTAGGTAGAGAACATTATAGGTAAGTATTAGTTCTTAGTGCAGTATGTTTAATTGATTCTTCTCAGAAGAATTAACGTAAATATATAACTATTTTCGATATTTAAAAATATTTAAAGTAAAAAAATAAAAATATGTATCCTGAACACTTGACAGCTCCGATGGCAAAAGACCTTACTGACCATGGTTTTAATAGTCTTAAGTCTGCTACTGATGTTGATGTAGCCATTGCCCAAAAAGGTACGACCTTACTTGTGGTTAATTCAGTTTGTGGTTGTGCAGCAGCGAATGCCCGTCCAGGCGCAAAGTTTTCTTTGGACAACGAAAAGAAGCCAGATCATACGACGACTGTTTTTGCAGGAGTTGATTTTGAAGCAGTGGAAAAGGCAAGAGAGTATATGTTGCCTTACCCTCCATCATCACCAGCTATCGCTTTATTTAAAGATGGAAAGTTGGTTCATGTTCTTGAGCGTCACCACATAGAGGGACGTTCTGCGCAAATCATTGCAGCGAACTTGAAGATGGCTTACGACCAATTTTGTTAAGAGCAAACTCGTAAAAGAAAGTAAAACGCCTCGGGACTTGTTCATGGGGCGTTTTATTTTTGTAGAAACAGTTCAATTTTCTGAACAACTTGTTTGCTTGGCAAATATCCATTTGAAATAGAGATGTTTTTGTTTTCATGTACTAACATCAAGGAAGGAAACCCACGAACACCCATTTCTGCTGATTTTTCAAAATCCTTTTTGATTAATGCTTTCATTTCATCAGATTCAAATTCTTTTTGAAATGTAGCTCCGTCAATATCCATTTTTTTGGCGATTGCTAAATAGGTTTGTACATCTGCCGTATTTTTATTTTCGTAATAAAAAGCGGTTTGAACCGCTTTGAAAAATTCTAATTCTTTTGATGGATTCAATTTTCTGACAACTCGTACTGCTCGACAAGCTGGTTCCGTATCGTAAACGAAACTATGGTCTTTCAAAATATCATACTGAAATGGTTGTCCACTGCGATGTCCAACTTCTTCCCAGTGAGATTTAAGAAAGCCTTCAAGATCTTGCATCGTTTGTGTGTTATAAGGTCGTAGTCCACCCATGACCATTTCCAATTCAACTTTTCCATCCAATTCTTTAAGTGCTTTTGATAATTCTGGTGAAAAACCGTAGCACCACGAGCACATTGGGTCGCCAAAGTAAATTAGCGTAGGTTTATCTTGCGACATACATTGTAGATTTAAAAGGGTGAAAAGTAAGAGGATGTATAAATTTTTCATTGGATTTATTTTGTTGCCAAGTTGCCATTGTTACCCTTATACCATTCTTCAAAGATTGCTTCTACTTCTTCGCCATTCCATTTCTCCTCAATACCATCAATCGCCAATATTTTTTCAAAAAAAGCATCTTGACGACCTGCTTCTGCCAACGCTTGTGAGTAAGGAATATTTGAGAAGGAAACCATGGAATAAACAGGCATAAAATCAGGGTACTTTTTGTGCAAATGACCAGCAATTTTCTTTCTCAATAAAAACATCGGATCACCTACC
>CALLVG010000303.1 GCA_938010715.1 uncultured Saprospiraceae bacterium | reverse complement strand
GATTGCCGACTGCTGATTGCCGACTGCTGACTGCCGACTGCTGACTGCCGACTGCTGACTGCCGACTGCTGACTGCCGACTGCTGACTGCCGACTGCTGACTGCCGACTGCTGACTGCCGACTGCTGAAAGGCAACCTGGCAACAAAGGCAACTCGGCAACCCTTTCCTACTTCAAAGTCAACAACTTCGTCTGCGAACGACCACCTTCAAAATTAAATTTAGCAAAATAAACACCAGCTGCTTTTCCACTCAAATCAACCATTTGGAATTGGTCTTTTTGCAATAGAATTCTTTTTCCACTCACGTCCATAACTTCGATGTTTTGTAAGATATTCTCACCTGAAAGGCCATCAATATTGAATAATCCAGTTGATGGATTTGGAGACATCATCAGATTTTTTTCAACTAAAAAATCATCGGTTCCACTTGGCGTTTCACAAGCATCTTCACCTAAAAGGATTTTTATTCCAGGATGATCGCAAGTGAACCTAAATGACTTGGTTGGCCCTTCTGGGTATTGCCAAACTAAGTTATTATCCTTATCAACTTCGTACATATACTCTCTTGAGAGGTTGACGTAAGTGTTACCATTTGGCATCGCATCAGAGGCAGATTGACCGTTTGCATTATCTCTACATTGGTGAAGAAAATTGGGAAATATTGGACCATAAGCTTCTCCTGGATTACGATCAAAAGTTTTCCCGTTGTATGGAGGATTAATTGCATTTACAAGACTTGTTTGACCATCAAATCCTTCATTATTAAAAAACTGAATCCACCCTCCTCTATATCGACCATCGTCTGGAATAAATCGCGCATCATGAACTGGGCCAGCAATATGACGGTCACCTGGCGTATCATAATTGGCAGGATTGCCCCAACGATACATTAAGTCTCCGCCCATTCCAGAATTTCCACCAGTGTGAGAAGCCGCTTCTGCGGTCGTCGTAGAATGATCAATCACAAAAACCTCACTTAAAAATCGAGAAGTAAAAGTTATCAAATCTAATTCTTCGTTGTAGTCAACTCCATTTACATGAAACCAATCACCGCCTCCACCACCAGGGCCACCGCCACTGCTGGCAGTTATTAAATTGATGTCTAACAATTGAGGGTTATCAGCAATTACGCCAAAGTTTGGTTTATCAGGATCTACATCTTGAATCAAGTGATCCACGATATGCCATTCCCAGACGATTTCACCGCCACCATTACCATCAGGTTGAACTTCAACAAAATGAGTAGGCCATTTTTCAGTCGTACCAGTGAACCCCAATGCTTGAAGTTCAGTAGCCGATTTCACCTCCCAAGCTGTGAGTAAAACACCACCATTTGGCATCAACGTAATATCATGATGAGAAACGTGATCTTCATTTGAATAAGTAAAATCCCAAACCACATCTGCGTTTTTATCCAAAACCTGTACGCGACCTGCTACTGCTGCTCCACGCAAAATATTGCCATTATTTACGGCAGCGCGCATGAGGTTACCATCTTCCATCAAAAGCATGGCATAACCTCCTCTCAAATCACAATTCCAACGATGAGCAATCTCTCCGTCTTTGTCAATTAAGAAGGTTACATTATTATCGTTATAAAGTGCGTAGCCGTCAAATTCTTGAGCGAATAAGGAGCTGACAAGCAAGAGGCTAAAAAGCGAAAGGAGTAAATTTTTCATCAAATTGATTTATTTAAATTTTAAGGTGACCAAAAGTAATACTTTATAAAATTTAGGTGGAATAATCGAAAAATGGTTGCGTCGTCCAACTACAAAAGTTGAAGAATTATCATTCTGATCTTTATAATGGAGGCTATTATTTCAGATTGGGGAATAGTGAAGCAAAGCTTTTTATTATTAGACTTTATTCAAAGGTAAGTACTCAGAAGTAGATTTTGTCTATTTGAAAAGTTCTAACACAGGGCATTTTAAAACCCATCACACATTTAAGCAACTGATAATCAACTACTTAAATATATGATGGATTCAAAATCGAACATACCCGAACTTATGAGATAGTCTCTACTTTCTAAAGAGGAATATTTCCATGCTTCTTCTTCGGCAAACTCACTGTTTTATTTTCTAACATTGAAAATGCCTTAATCAATTTACGACGTGTATTTTTTGGCAAAATAACTTCATCGACAAATCCACGTTCAGTTGCGCTGTATGGGTTGGCAAATTTCTCTGCATACTCCGCTTCTTTTTCTGCAAGTTTGGCAACTGGGTCTTTGGCTGCTTTTATCTCCTTTCGGAAAATGATTTCACTCGCACCTTTTGCTCCCATCACGGCAATTTCAGCAGACGGCCATGCGAAATTCATGTCCGCTTCAATGTGTTTGGAGTTCATAACATCGTATGCGCCACCGTATGCTTTTCGGGTAATAACAGACACTCTCGGCACTGTTGCTTCGCTGAATGCGTAGAGCAATTTCGCGCCATTAGTGATGATTGCATTCCACTCCTGATCCGTTCCCGGAAGGAAACCTGGGACATCGACCAACACCAATAATGGCACATTGAAACAATCGCAAGTACGGACAAATCGTGCTGCTTTTTTTGAACTATTGACATCCAAACAACCTGCTAAACTAATCGGTTGATTGGCAACAATTCCGATACTCCGACCTGCCAAACGTGCGTAACCAACCACGATGTTTTCTGCGTAATCTTTGTGGATTTCAAAAAACGTTTCTTCATCACAAATGCCCTCAATCACCTCACGCATATCATAAGGCTGATTGGCACTTGGCGGGACAATTGTTCCTAACTTTTCGCGAGTCTCATCGCCTAATTCGTAAGGTAATTTTGCTGGTTTGTCTTCACAATTTTGAGGTAAAAAACTCAATAAAGTTTTCACCTGTTGGATACAATCAATATCATTTTGAGCAGTCAAATGCGTTACGCCTGACTTCGTAGAGTGAGCACTTGCACCTCCCAATTCTTCGGAAGTTACTTCCTCGTTGGTTACCGTTTTTACCACATTCGGCCCAGTGACAAACATGTAACTCGAATTTTCAACCATGATGGTAAAATCCGTCATCGCTGGCGAATAAACCGCTCCGCCTGCGCATGGGCCCATGATGGCAGAAATCTGTGGAATCACTCCAGATGCCATCACATTTCTATAAAAAATGTCAGCGTAACCACCGAGCGAACGAACACCTTCTTGGATACGCGCTCCACCACTATCATTCAAACCAATCAACGGTGCGCCGACCTTCATCGCCAAATCCATGATTTTACAAATCTTCTCGGCATGTGTCTCGGAGAGTGAACCCCCAAAAACGGTAAAGTCTTGCGCGAAAACGTAAACTAATCGACCGCCCACTGTTCCGTAACCCGTCACGACACCATCGCCGTAATAGACTTCTTTTTCCATTCCAAAGTCTTTGGTTCTATGAATCACCAAAGCTCCGATTTCCTCAAACGAACCTTCATCCATCAAAAAGTGAATGCGCTCACGTGCAGTGAGTTTTCCTTTTTTATGTTGTTTTTCGATTCTTGCTTCTCCGCCACCAAGGTAGGCTTCTCTTAATTTTTGATTGAGTGTATCTATTTTTTCTGTCACAATTTAGTTGATTAGTTTATTAAGTTTATTGGATGTCCTAAGTTGATTAAGTTGATTAAGTTGATTAAGTTGATTAAGTTGATTAAGCTTTTAATTCGCTCATAATCAAGTAGTTGCAGAATTCATATTCTTTTTGTGAACTAGAATAATCTAAATCAACTTAATCAACCAGTCAACTAATTACTCTTTAATCGTTTGACAAAGTTCTATCAAAACTCCATTGGTTGATTTGGGATGTAGGAAACAAATCATCTTGTTGTCTGCTCCTTTTTTTGGTTCTTTATTTAAAATACGAAAGCCCAATTTTTCGAGGCGTTTCATTTCTTTTTTAATGTCTTTTACTTCAAAAGCGAGGTGGTGAATTCCTTCTCCTCGCTTCTCGATGAACTTGGCGATTGCACTGTCTTCACTGCCTGCTTCGAGCAATTCTATTTTTGGTTTTCCGGTTTTAAAAAAGGAAGTTTTTACCTTTTCAGAAACAACTTCTTCTATTTTATAATGCGGTTTACCCAAAAGTGCTGCGAATAGTTCGTTGCTTTTTTCGAGGTCTTTTACTGCGATTCCGATGTGCTCTAATTTCATGGTTTGAGAATGTGAGAGTTTGAGAGAATGAGAATTTGAGAGTTTGAGAGAATGAGAATTTGAGAGTTTGAGAGTTTGAGAGTTTGAGAGTTTGAGAATATGAGAGTTTGAGAGAGAGAAAGAATCATTCACTCAATCCCTCTGTGTCCAACCCGATTGAGTGGATTCGATTTCTTTCAATTGTTTTTGATTTTCGAGGAAGTATTTGAGGCCAACTGCTGCTGCTATTTTTTTTGCAACAGCTCTACCCTCTTTTATTTTTTCAGGTGAATAATGCTCTTTTACGAAATGCGTATCAATGTTTCCAGAGATGAATGCTTCGTGTTCAAAAACAAATTTTCCGAAAGGAAGTGTGGTTTGTAAACCTTCGATTTTATAATTTTTGATGGCGAACAACATACGCTGAATCGCTTCATTTCGATTAGCACCGTAAGTGATCAACTTTGCAATCATTGGATCATAATAAATTGGAATTTCCATTCCTTCCTCATATCCATCATCTAATCTTATGCCCTCTCCTGTTGGTCTTTTGTAAGTTTCTAAAGTTCCTATTGATGGTAAGAAGTTGTTTAAAGGATCTTCGGCATAGACTCGGAGTTCCATTGCGTGGCCTTTGATTTCGAGGTCTTTTTGTGCGAAAGAAAGTTTTTCACCACGCGCAACTTTTATTTGTTCTTCTACCAAATCAACACCCGTAATCAACTCAGTTACAGGGTGTTCGACCTGCAAACGGGTATTCATTTCGAGGAAGTAAAAATTCTTTTTATCATCTAATAAAAACTCTACTGTACCTGCTCCAACGTAATCACAAGACTTGGCGACTTTGACCGCTGCTTCGCCCATTGCTTCGCGAATTTCAGGTGTCAAAACAACAGAGGGAGCTTCTTCTACGACTTTTTGATGACGTCTTTGAATCGAACATTCGCGCTCAAAAAGATGCACCGTATTTCCATGCGTATCTGCTAAAACTTGAATTTCGATGTGTCGAGGAGAAGTGACATATTTTTCAATAAAAACAGAACCATCTCCAAAAGAGGAAATGGCTTCAGAGATAGCGCGTTCCATTTGACTTGGAAGTTCTTTCAGATTTTCGACAACTCTCATCCCTTTTCCACCACCACCTGCCGATGCTTTTATTAAAATTGGGAAACCAATTTTCTTTGCAATTTTTTTGGCAAATTCTACATCTGTAATCGCTTCTTCGATTCCAGGAACCATTGGAATGTCATACTTTTTGACGGCTTCTTTTGCCGCCAATTTACTTCCCATGATTTTGATAGAATGAGGAGATGGGCCGATAAATGTAATGCCCGCTTTTTCTACCATTTTCGCGAAAGCGGCATTTTCACTCAAAAAACCATACCCAGGATGGATACCATCTGCGCCAGTGATTTTGGCCGCTTCGAGTACTTTTTCCATCTTCAGATAGGACTCAGCCGAAGGTGCTGGCCCCAACAAAACTGCCTCATCTGCAAATTTTACATGCATTGCATTTCTATCTGCTTCTGAATAAACTGCGACGGTTTTGATGCCCATTTTTCGACACGAACGCATGACTCTCAAAGCGATTTCTCCTCTATTTGCTACTAATATCTTTTTCATAAAATTTAAATTCAAAGTTGGATGTTGAACGTTGAATGTTCGAAGCGCTCTTGGCATAACTTTGAACTTTCAACCTATATCTTTCAACATTATTACCTATTCCATTTCGATAAGAATCTGGCCTTTTTCTACCGTGTTACCTTTTTTGATTTCGATTGATTTCACCACCCCGTCGCCAGCAGCTTTGAGGACGTTTTCCATTTTCATGGCTTCCAAAATTAATAATTGATCGCCTGTTGTGATGGCTTGGCCAGACTTTACCATAACCTCCAAGACTAAGCCAGGCATAGGTGCTTTTATGTTTTTCAACTTCTTTCCACCGCCAATTGATAAGCCCATTTTTTTGACCAACTGGTCATATTCATCTTCGATCTTGATTTGGAATTTTTCGCCATCAACTTCAATTGTAGCTGTTTTGTCCGAATCAGAAAAAGCAATTATTCTTGCTTCAAAATTTTTGTTTTCATGAAGGACATGAAACTTTTTATCTTCTAATTTTAGAATATCATTTGCCTCCAATTTTGTCTGATCGAGTTTAAATTCTTCTCCGTCAACCTGTATCAAATAATTCATCAGATATATTTTTTCTGCAAAGATAATAGACCAACTCTAACGATACGAATATTTCGCAACCCTAAAATCAGATGTTTCTGAAAAGGAACGGCGAAAAACTAAGTAGTTAACTTTTTGAGTTCGTAATTTATTGATTATCAAATTGGATTCGACGATACGTTCGCGAAAAAATGAAATGCACCCAAAATTATCATTTTTAGGCTTGTTATAAAAAATTGTGTATTTTCGTTGCAAAGGTTTTTGAATCTTAACCCATTCGCCCCTCATAAACATATTTAGATTATGTTCTCAGAATTACTTTCACAGGGAAATTTCTTGATTTGGCCATTGATTACAGTGGCTTTAGTCATCATCTTTTATTTATTTTTAAAAAAGCACTTTCTTAATGAGAATAGTTTTCAACATGATAAAAGGAAATCTAAACCGCCTCACTTAAAGCAATCATTAGAGCCATTGGCCAGTTTACCGAAACCAAAAGAAAACTTAAATACTAAATTGAAAGAATTGTCCGCAGGTGAAATTGAATGGCCTGAGTTTAGTAGATTTTATCATAAAATGAATCCTCAATTTGTTTCTAACTTAAAAAGATTAGAAATAAATCATACTCCAAATACGCTAAAACATTCCATCTGTCTTAGATTAAATCTCTCCCTAAAAGAAACTGCTACATTACTCAATGTAAGCGTAAGTTCCGTCAAAAATGCTCGAAATCGTTTGAAAAAGCAGCTTAATCTACCTCCCAATCAACAAATCAGCGATTTTATTAACGGGATTTAGAAACGCTCAAAAAAATAACTTCCCGATTTCAAAAAAAATAGTGAAGGAATTAGTTTTTTTTTCTCTAAATATTGAGAGTATCCGACACTTTTTGCACCTAAATACAAAATCATCGGGTAAGGTAGAAAAGTGATAAAACGCCTACAAGACATTTAGTATCAAAGATTTTATTCTAAAGTCTAATTTTAAAATTATTTTTTGTCCATTTTTCTATTCATTTCTTGAACAGATTGTTCGATTCCACGAGGCGTGAGTGGATACATGGGAAAGATTCGACCGAGTGCTTGAGTGGTCATGGTGTAGTTCCAATACTTTTGGGGTTCGGGATTGAGCCACGCTGCTTTTTTAAATTTCTCTGCAACTCTACCCCAGTTGATGACGCTATCTTGACTCAATTCATAAGGCGCCATCGAGGCATCTCCAATGATAAAAACGCGATAATTTGGATCATTGGTGAGTAGTTTATCAATCGTCACTTTTTTAGTGCGACGCGCATCGGAGTAAACAAAGCTGTAAATGGTATTGTGAAAATAATAGACCTTCATATCATGTGCGAATCGAGTTTTCATTTTTTTGAAAAGGTCTTGAACCATGCGTACATAAGGCATCATAGAGAAACCTCCATTGTCAATAAGGAGAATGACTTGGAGTTTTTTGTCTTTGATGTCTTCCATTTCAGGTAGGAAAATGCCACCTTGTTTTAGTCCATTTTTGATGGTTTTATCAACGTCAAGTCTTGTTTGTGCTGTTTCTTCAATGATACCTTTGAGAGAAGCAAGTGCTGCGTCCACATTGTTATCATTGATGATGGAGTCGCGGTCAACAGGGTAAAAATTTCCGTCGCCCATAACTTGGCGTGCCATTTTGCCTCCGCCCTTTCCTCCAATTCTAATACCACCTTTGGCAGCTCCACTATGTCCAAAAGGCGAAATACCACCTGTTCCAATCCATCGATCTCCTCCTGAGTGTTTGCCCTTTTGTTGTTCAGCAATTTGCTTCATTCGTTCGAGGAGTTCTTCCAAATCCATTTCGGAGTAATCGGCCATTCGGTCGATGTTCTTTCGTTCAGGCGTGCTGCTTAGGTCATCCCAGTCTTTGTCTTCTTTATTCGGATCATCGCCGTCGATGATGTCTTTTCCGTTAAGGATTTCTTTGATATCGTAACTTGTGAGGTGGACGTGATTGATAAACTCTTCTACCAATTCCAGTAAATCGCGCTCATCTTCTGGATGGTCTTTTTTGTAATCCTCGACCCATTTTTTAAAAGTCTCTGACCTCAAAATGGCGGACTCTAACGACTCGCCTGGTTTGAGTTTTATATTCAAAAAGTAGTCATAATACGCCTGTGTGTATGGCCCCATGTGCCGAGGCTCTTTCACTACTATACCTTTCAAAACCAAATAAACATCGCCCAAGGTTTTGACTAATCCACGATCCATGCTCTTGCGCAACAGCAGCAAGGTGCGAACGTCTGCTGGGAGTCCGTAGTCTCTGAATTTTTCTGGTAAGGATGCGAGCATGATTGAGTTTTTACAAAAGTAATCTTTTCAGTTATAAAAAAGTCGGACATACGATTGTATGTCCGACTTTAAAACCCAAGAATACTACTTTGGTTTTATTGAATATCATCTCCTCTCAACTTTCTGTATCGCTTTCTGGCTTCGACTGCGAAGGTACTATTGGAGTAATCGATGAATATTTTTTCGTATAAAGTTTTGGCTTTTTCTAAATCAGCTAATTGATTTTCGTAAAGTTCTGCCATTTCAAATAAAGAGTTATCTGCTCGGATTTCTTCTGGGTATTTTTCTACGATTTTTTCGTACATTTTTACCGCTTTGTCGTAGGCTCTATCTTTCTTATAAATCTGTGCTTTTGAATATAGAACATCATCTTCCAAACCATGCTCTGGAAATTCTGTGATTATTGAATCCAATTTCGCGAAAGCGACATCAAACTTATTTTGAAAAATTGCTAAATCCGCTTCTGCGTATTTTTTTAATGGAATGGCCGTCGTATCCAATCCTAAATTATCCAAAATGAATACAGACAAATCAAGCGCATCATTCGCAATCAGCTTTGAAGTCGATGATTTCAAAACAGAAAATTGTGCTTGTGCCCATTCGAAGTCACCATTATAATAGGACAATTTTGCATTTCTGAAACGAGCTTCGTGCCCCAACAAATCATCTTTTAACGATTTATCCACTTGAGAATAAAGTAAGGTTGATTCCCAAATTTCACCTTTCATCAAATAAAAATCAGCCAAAAGTAATTTTCCATCAGCCTGAACTTTTTTGTTGATTCCAGGAAAAGCAATCATATCATTCAAAAGCAAAATCGCTTTATCCATGTCCTTGAGATAGAATCCTTCTAACTCTGCTAGTTCCATTAAAATACTGGCAGTGGCTTTATTTCTTCCAAATTCTTCCAAAAAACCTTCGTATTGCGTTTCCAGAATTTTCAGGTCTTCGATTTGATAATCAAAACCCGATACCAATTGGGTACGACTACACCTCAATGATTGACGTTTGGCATCTACATAGTATGTTGAACTCGGTCCTTTGACTTCGACAATATAATTGTAAGCCTTGATAGCGGCATCATAATCTTTATCATTGGATGCAACTTGGGCTAAACTGAATATTCTACTACCATTTTCGTCTAGGCGCTTGTCCAACGCTTTGGCTTGGCGCAAAGCGTTTTTGTAATCCTTTTTTTGAATAAAAACCCATGCAAGCATTTCCATCATATCTACTGCATCGGGGTCTTCTTGTAGGCGATCATACAGTTGCGTTTGCAATTCCAGATAGTCTTCTTCTTCCATCAAATTTCTTTGAAAAATAGATTGTAGGCTGCTTTTTCTTCCTGGATTTTCCTTCAAACTATTGAGATAGTACTCTATCATTTTGGGATTATCTCCTTTGCGTTGATAGAGGTTACCCATATTGTAAGCAAAAACTGCGGAGTTATCAATCAATTTGACACCTCGCTCATAGGTTTCGATGGCGAGGTCGTATTTTGTTTTTCCAACAAAGGCATTTGCAAGTTTTATAATTTTGTATTGATCGGCAGGAACTTTTTTGATGGCTTCTCGATATTGTTTTTCAGCCTCTTCATCCTTGTATTGTCGTTCCAAAATGTTGCCATATGTGACATATAGGTTTAAGTTCCCAGGCTTGCTTTTAATAGTATTTTTAATGACTTTTTCTGCTTTTTCGAAGTCTTCTAAAGCCAACAAGGTTTCAATATACCGATCAAAATAGAAGTCGTTTTTACCAGTTTTATACAATTTTTCATAAAGTACGCCTGCTTTTTCAAACTCACCATTTCTAAAATACTCCTGAGCCAACCTTGCTTCTTGACTAAAAACAGTTGCAGAGAATAAGAAACAAAACAAAAACGTAAAAAATCGCATAAACAAATATTTAGTGAATAACCTATGAACAAACGCAATAATGATGCAAAAGTTGTTTTAAAAGTCTTTAAGAGAATCCTCATAGAAAACTATGATATTCAACAGAGTTTCCTACAAAAAAGTGACTGTCTAAATTCATGAGCGTCTTAACACCAAATCTTAAATTTTTCTTAACTTTTAAATGGGAGAACCTTATGTTTGACTACTCTAATTTTATTGAAAACGTTTCTGGACAATTTGGAAACATGGTGCCTGGAGCATTGGGCGCATTATTAGTCTTATTTATTGGACTGATCGTAGCCAATGTTGTTAAAAGAATCGTTTCAGCATTATTTAAAAGAACTAACCTTGATGAGCGTTTAGCTTCAAGCATGAATAGCAGCACCAATATCGGTGCCTTCGTAGCAAAGTTAGCTTACTACCTTGTGTTAATGTTTGTATTGCTAATCGTTTTAGACATCTTAGGTGTTAAAAATGTATTAGAACCATTACAAAACTTACTTAATCAATTCTTAGCATTCTTGCCTAATTTGATTGGAGCTGGAATCATTGGTTATGTTGGATACATTATTTCAACTATTGTTTCTGGTGCAACTGGATTTCTATCTGAAAAAGCAGAAGGATTTGCTTTGAAGCAAGGAATTTCAACTGGTATGGATATTTCTGAAGTAATCAGAAACGTAGTTTTTGCTATCGTTTTTATTCCTATCCTAATCGTAGCACTTGATACTTTAGGTATGAAAGCAATTTCTGACCCAGCTAAAGATATGTTGAGTACTTTACTGAACGCTATTCCAAACATTTTGGCAGCAGGTATCATTATCGCTGTATTCTATTTCGTTGGAAAGTTTGTTGTAAACTTCTTGGTTTCATTGCTTAACAGTATGAACATTGATTCTTACGCAAGCAAAATTGGTATTGATAGCATTGTCGGTGAGGCATCATTAGCAAAAACAATCGGAAACTTAGTTTTCGCTTTATTAATGTTTGCTGGTGTAACTACTGCGCTCGAAAAACTTGGAATGACTTCCTTGGTTGACATGATGAATAACCTTTACGGAATCGCTGGTAACATCTTATTTGGACTTATCATCCTAATGGCTGGTAACTGGATTTCTAAAACTGCTTCTGATGCAGTGGCTAAATCTCCAGAAGATGCATGGTTGGCTTCAATTGTAAGATTCACTTTATTAGGTCTTTTCTTAGCAATGGGTCTTGGAACAATGGGTATCGGTGAAAACATCGTTAACCTTGCATTCGGATTGACTTTGGGTGCGGTTGCTGTTGCGTTCGCTCTTTCATTCGGATTGGGTGGTAGAGAAGCTGCTGGAAAAACTATGGAAGATTTCCTTGGTAAATTTAGAAGCGGTAAGGGTGGAAGCACCAAAATCGTTAGAAAAGATAACTAATCTTTAGTTATAGCATAGTTGACTGGTTAATTAGTTAATCAGATTCAACAGTAAGAAAAAAACCGATGCACTTGTGCATCGGTTTTTTTTTTGACATAAAGACTACCCTTTTATCAATTTCCCAACATAGATTTCTTCGGTCGTTTTCATTTTTAAAAAATAAACTCCTTTTGGAAATTCTTCAATTGAAAAATCAGATTCATTCGCCTTCCATTTTTTCAACAATTGACCTTTTAAATCGTAAAGTTCCAAAATATCATTTGAAGATTTTGATTTAGAAACAAGTCTGAAACGCTCATCAGTCGGATTGGGATAAATGAGTAAAGGTTGTTCTTCTCTATCAGTAACCTTCACAAGGCTTTCGGTCAAATTGAGACGAATGACTGGAATAAGATTTAACCGACTCAGTAAATCAAATCTTCCTTGATCGTCTAATTCAATACCAGCAAATCTTGGCAGATTCAAAGAATCATACATAAAATAGGTGGCAGTATAATCAATCGTTTGACTTGCCTGCAAAGGGCATGGTAAATTTCTACCATTGAAATACTGAACTGTGGCAAGGTAAAACGCACCACTTTCCGCATCCACGCCAACTTGCTCCAAAGAGTCGATATTCAAAATTTCGGCTTTAACCAATCCATCCGAGGTAAGATGTTCTGTTCCTTTAACTCGATAAGTCCCTACTCCAACGATATCTCTTTCGGTAGGGCCGACAAATGCATCCTCATCTGCATCACCAAAAAATCGATAAACAAAAAGATTAAGTTCCGCTCCAACCGAATTTTCTGGATCTTCCAAACCAAAAATGATGCTATCAATTTTAAAACCATCTCCATTTTCTAAATAGAAACAATTGCCGTATTCAAAGCCTTTATTAATGTCATTGGGTCTGATTCCAGTGGTTCGGCCACTCTCTTTTGCATAAGTCTTTTCGGTTATTTCAAAATTCCATTTTAAGGAATTGTTTTCTGGTGTTGGGTCAATGCCGTTTGATTTTACGGTGTATTCTACCTCATATTTAGCGGGGGTGCTTGGAGGTACAAATCGTCCAAAAATTTCGTTTCCTTTCAACTCACATTGGTTGATTGTATCCAAAATTTTTGAATCTTCGAAGACAACCTGATTATCAAATAAGTCAGTAACTGATACCGACAATTCAACATCGCGCTCCACTTCAGTTCCAAAATTTTCAATATCAACCAAAAAGAAAAGTGGTTCTACTTGGCTGGCTGGCGTTTGGTAATTTGGCGCAACACTATAAAAATTAGATTTTATTTGAAGATCAAATGAATCCTTTTCAATTAAAACAATATCGTCGATTGCCCAAAAATAAAACTGTCCAGAAAATGTAAATTTCATCCTAAATGCTTCTGCACCAGCCGCGCCACAAAGTGAAATCGTTTCTGTGCTTTGATGAATTTGGTCATAAATCACATTTTCATTAAAAGGAATTGGATCGCCCCAACTTGCTCCTCCATCTGTTGAAAAACTAAAAAATGTAATTGACGGAGTCGGTGGATTGGGTGGCATACCTCCCAACATGGCCAATTGCTCAAATCGTAAATTGACTTCAGTTTGGACGTTACTCAAATCAATGATTGGCGAAATCAATTCTGAAACATAGTCTTGTGGTGGATTGGGCGGAGGCATCGTCCCCATTGTTGAAAAAAAATCCGCATTAAAAACCATTGCACCATTGTGATTGGAATAGGAATTCACGTATGGGAAATCTCTTTTAAAATCACTGAAAGGACTTAACTGCGAAATACTAAACGCCTTTACAACAGAGCCAAACTGCTCCCATTCCCATTTAAAAGTTGGGTGATTAAATGGGATAGTTGTTCGGGTTGTCCATCCGTTCATTCCTCCATCAAAGTCGCCTTGCCCCGATTCATGCCCCCAAATCACTTTGTCGTAATAAGGTTCGTAATCGTAAATTTTCACATCATCTAATGCAAGGTCTTGTTCCCTGAACCCATTCCACTCCCATCGAATTTGAACTTGGGAATTCATAGCTGCCATCTCTGAAATATCAATCGTAATTTTTTCTGCATTGTGCGAAAGTTGAGCCGCTGATTGTTTGTTTTGCTCAGGCAACAAGTCAAATTGCAGCCAATCTTCGTTTTCATTTTTTACATACAATTTATACCCCTCTGCTGCACTTATGAAAGCGGTCTGTACAAAAGTTTCAAACTCCAAAACAACCTTTTCTTTGTCGGAACAGTCAATAATTGGAGTCGTTAAAATACTTTCGAAAGGAACATTCAATGGTGGTTTTACGACTAAAAACCCATTGGACGCAGTTGCTGACCGAAAGTCCGCAGAGAACAAATTGCAATTATTTGCTCCATCACAATGATTCCATAAAACATTGTTAGGACGCAAATCTTCGGTCATCCAATCTGTTGGAAATCCATTGGAAAAATCTTCTTGCCAAAAGGATTGACCAAAAGAAGAAAGTGAACTCAACAAGATGATAAGTGGTAAATAGTTTTTCATAAGAGCGTGATTTGTTTTTGAACCACAAAAGGCACAAAAGATTTCACAAAAGGGTTGCTATAATTAAGTCTCAATTTTTGTAATGCTCCCCCTACTCTGTTTTGTTATGAATTGGTTTTTTGGTCAAGTAATTACCAAAAATAATTATTGACAATTTGAATGCATTTATTGCACTTGGGAAATTGGTTGCTCCGATTCTATTTAGGGCGAATGAACATTTTAGCCTTTCTCGGCCGCTATATTTTTTCTATTTCGAAAGAATTGAAAAATATTTAAACTGATTAGTATGATTATGAGAATCCCCATGGTTTTAAACCATTTATTCCTAAATAGGTATAAATCATAAAGTTCTTTGCTACTGTTTTCGCTACTTTTTAATTGCACCCCTCTTGGAGGGAATCTTGTTTTGATTTTTGCTACATCTTCAGCATACCAATTTTTGTCCCTCCTCCCAAATTCAGAGATTGTTCTTGAGCATGATGAAATTCGAATGACCTCCATTACCTTCCTCGTTTTAGTATCACTTTGAGGCAACATTTTAATTCTTGAAGTCCTATCTGCGTAAACTAAAATATTTTTTGAATCTAAGTCAAAAGAGCGATCACAACTTGATCCGTAATACTCAACTATAAATTCGTTTTGACTATTCCCTTTCCACTTTTTTTCGACTAGAAAGTAGTATCTCCAACCCCAAAATATTTCTTCGTTACCAGATCTATCTTTGCGCTTGGTTACAACAAAACGCTCGGCTTTTTGAATTTTTCCAAGAAATATTTCATCCGTAAATTGAATCTCCTCATCAAATCGCGGCATTGTACAAATGCAAGCATTTAGGTTCGGCCCATTTATTCCAATCAGTATTATTATAATTAAAAATTTGATTGTCATTTTATTCAATTAATTCCCCCTACAAATACCGCTCTTTAATAATCTGAATATGATGATTTTCATGTCCAGCCGTAGCATAAGCAGCGCCCAAAGGCGTCCAAACCACTCCACTCGCAGTTCCTTTCAAAACAGATTGCTCATCCGTCAAATTTTTA
>CALLVG010000302.1 GCA_938010715.1 uncultured Saprospiraceae bacterium | reverse complement strand
CTAAACACTTTAATTGTTTCGGAAGCGAGTAAGCTGTGAACTACAAAATAGCCAACAGTTGCCATGATTAATGATATGAATTTCATGGAGTTAAAGATCGGACTTTTTTACAAAAAAAACGCCTTGCAAACTAAATTTGCAAGGCGTTTTCGATCTAAAAGACAATTCAAATTACTTCTTCTTTTTCATCAAAGCAATTTTCAGTACATCTTCCATTTTATCTACGTAATGAAACTTCAAACCTTTGATAAAATCAGGGTTGATTTCTTCAACGTGTTTTTGGTTGATTTGGCAAAGCAGAATTTCTTTCATGCCAACACGTTTGGCAGCCAAAATCTTTTCTTTGATACCGCCGACAGGCAATACTTTTCCACGTAAAGTAATCTCACCAGTCATGGCCAAAAATGGCTTAATCGGTCGCTTAGTCAGTGCAGAAGTCATGGCGCTCAACATGGTGACACCGGCAGATGGACCATCTTTGGGTGTAGCACCTTCTGGCACGTGAATGTGGATATCTTTTTTAGCAAAAACTTCTGGGTCGATGCCCAATTCCTCTGCATGTGCTTTGATGAAACTGAGCGCAGTGGTTGCCGATTCCTTCATCACGTCACCGAGATTTCCCGTAAGGGTCAAAACACCCTTGCCAGTACTCAAACTCGTTTCAATGAAAAGAATTTTACCGCCAACTTGCGTCCAAGCCAAACAGACAGCGACACCAGGGGTGCCGAGGTCTTTATAAATTTCGTTGGAATAACGAGTTGGGCCGAGCATGTCAGGAATTTCTTCTGGTTTTACAGAGACATTATATTTTTCCTCCATCGCTACTTTTTTGGCGATGTTTCTCATCAAACCACCAATTTGTCGCGCCAGTGAACGTACTCCTGATTCCATCGTGTATTCCGTAATGACACGTTTTATCACAGTAGGAGAAAGTTTTACCTGATTTGCTTTGAGACCATGCTCTGTCCGTTGTTCAGGTATCAAATGACGTTTGGCAATTTCAACTTTTTCCTCGGTAGAGTAACCGCTGAGATGGATGATTTCCATTCGGTCAAGTAGGGCAGGTTGAATGGAATTCAATGAATTTGCCGTGGCAATAAACATGACTTTCGAAAGGTCATATTCGAGTTCGAGGTAGTTGTCGTAAAAAGAGCCGTTTTGTTCTGGATCTAATACTTCAAGCAATGCAGACGAAGGGTCTCCGCGAAAGCTTTTTCCAACTTTATCAATCTCGTCCAAAATGAAAACTGGGTTACTTGAACCGCTCTTTTTCAACTGCTGAATGATACGTCCTGGCAATGCGCCGATATATGTTTTTCTATGTCCTCGAATTTCTGACTCATCATGCAAACCACCCAATGACATTCTAATGAACTCGCGTTGCAGTGCGTTGGCAACTGATTTTCCAAGAGATGTTTTACCAACCCCTGGAGGGCCTACCAAACAAAGGATTGGTGCTTTCATATCACCTTTTAGTTTCAAAACTGCGAGGTGTTCGAGAATGCGTTCTTTTACTTTTTCGAGACCATAGTGGTCGTTGTCGAGGACTGCTTTTACTTTCGTAAGGTCGAAATTATCTTCCGTAAAAGTATTCCATGGCAAGTCAACCACCGTTTCCAAATAAGTCATCTGAATCGAATACTCCGGCACTTGCGGATTCATTCTTTTGAGACGATTGATGACTTTCTCAAAATGTTTGGAAACATCGTCTCCCCAACTTTTCTTTTTGGCTTTGGCAATCAGCTTTTTAAGATCTTCCTCGTGTGGATTGGTTCCCAACTCTTCCTGAATGGTTTTGAGTTGTTGATTGAGGAAGTAGTCGCGTTGCTGCTTTTCTATATCTGTACGAACTTTCGATTCGATTTGGTCTTTGAGTTCCAAAAGCTGCAATTCATCATCCATTTGTTTGAGGATGGTTTTGGCTTTTTTACCCAAATTATCTTCTTCTAAAATCGCCTGTTTGCCTGGTGTTTTTAGATTTAGATTAGAAGCAATAAAGTGTAGGAGATTACCTCGATTGTTGATGTTTTTCAAAAACACAATCGCTTCCGATGGAATCTGTGGAGAAAGCTCAATCATCTTTTTGGCTTTATCCATTACAGAGGACATCATCGCTTCAAATTTCAAAGAATCTTTCGGCTCATTATTGATGACCTGCTTCACTTTTCCAATCATATATGGCTCATCCGAAACCATTTCCAATAGTTCAAATCTTCTTCTTCCTTGCAAGATGGCAGTTGTGGAACCATCAGGCATTTTTAGCAATCTGACGATACGTGCTACCGTTCCTTTGGTAAATAAATCATTGATTCCTGGCTCCTCAACTTTACTATCTTTTTGGGAAAGAACGGCTACCAATTTTTTATCCTTATGTGCTGCGTTGATTGCTTTGATAGACTTATCTCTTCCCACGGTGATCGGAATAACGACACCTGGGAATAGAACTGTATTTTTTAATGCTAAGATGGGAAGCGTTTCGGGCAGTTCTATCAATTTTTCTCCTTGCTCCTCTTCCTCAATAGAGAGCATGGGCATGAAGTCGCCTTCATCCTCAAATCGTTGCTGCAATCTCAAATTATTAAATTCCATTAACCTCGGGTTTTTATTCTCCATTTTCAAAAGGAGATTTTTTCTTTTTGTCAGGTTTTGAGTGTTTTCAAAAAGCAATTTTACAAATTTATTGTGGAACTGAAGTTCTGCTTACTTTTAAAAACACATTCAAAAATCTATAATACTTTTCAGGGATTTTAATTTTAATGGAAATAGTTATCCACAAGTTGTTAGCCTGTCAAGTTGACAAGTTTTTTCATGAAAAGTAAACTATTGGATTAAGGTCAATTGTTATTCCATTGGGTTGGGGGTGACAAAACGGCTGATGGGCGCTGTCTTTGCTGCCGTGAAAACAAGCGACAAAAAAAAATCCCGAATTTTCAAAAAGAAAATTCGGGACATCCTGCACTCAACGGTAACTTGGCAACAGGCTATCATTTATAATTCGCCTCGAAAAATTCTGGATAACCAGCGAGTGCTCTTTCTTTCAGAATTTGGCGGTAGTTGTTTTGCGTGATTGGGAAAACTTTATATTTGAAAGCGAGACCTAAAAAGTCCTTTTCGTTTTTCTTTACACCATCGTAGTAAGACATCGCTTTTTTCGCTCCTTTGAATCGACGAATAACGATGATTGGAATTCTATCTTCTTGCGTCTGTCCCAAATAGATATTTGAAACACGCATACTTTCATTTTTGAAATATTTACGGTGGTAGTTCCCTACATCCGATTTTGCTTTTCCTAAATCAGCTTTTCCTTCCAAAACGACGATTACGTAATGTAAATCTTTCTCATCATATTTGAAAAGACTTTTTGTTTCAGGTGCATCGTCGGAACCATCATCAATTTTAGAGAAGGCAGATGCATCACCCAAAAGTCTCAAAATCTCTTTTGCTCGACGTTGTTCGTCCGTATTAGGGTATTGAGCGATTACTTCTTTCAATGATTTGATATAGGCTTCTTTTCCTTCTACACTACCCGAGCTCATTGCTTTCAGTAAGGCAAATTTTGCTTTGAGTGGATTGTCTGTTCCAAATTGAGTATCCGCTTGCGTGCTTTGCTCATAAGCTGCTTTGTAGTTGCCGCTTGTGAATTTAGCGTAAGCTTGCTCATAATATCTATCGACTTTTTGTTCAGCAGCAAGACTTTCTTGATAATAATTCGGATTGCTCAGCACGGTAGCGTACAAGGATTCAGGTGCTTCTTTTAGAATTTTGTTACGGTAAACCATTGCTTCGGCGCTATTGCCAAGGTCTTTGTGTGCTAAGTGCAGATAGAACCATGCTTCTGCTTTATCCTCTGTTTGAGGGAATCTTTTCAATAATTCCTCTAATGTTTCTACACATTTTTTATTGTTTTCGAGGTTGTCTCGATACTGCTTTCCGAGGTTGAAAAGTGCTTTTTCAACGATATTATTTGCTTGTGCAATTTCTACTGGATTGGTAGGAACATCTTCTAAAATCTGTTTTACTTGCTCGTCGGTGAGTTCCTTTGTTGAAACTGCCAATTCGGCCAAATCTACGTTATCATCAACGCTGATATTTTCGAGTTTCGACGAAAGTCGCCAATTATCTACATTGGGTCTGTTGCCCCATTTTTTGTTGAAGGCTCGTTGGCCTCTTCGTTTGGCTTTATCGTCGTAAGCGAAAAAGGTTGGGACAGCATTTGCAGCATTTCTTGGGTTCGCCCGCGATATACTGCTGACGGCGGTATTCTTTTTTCCTTTTTGTGGTTGTGAAGTTGCACTTTCTGCTTGTGCAATAGCATCTTTTAAGCGTTGTGCTTCTTCTTCTTTTTTGATTTTTGTCGCCAATTCTTTTTTCTGCTCTGGCGTCATTTCTGTAATTGCTAACAAGCTGTCTTGAAGTTCAATTTGCTGGATATTGGTCGCAATATCGGCTAAGTTGAGGGCGTATTTTACAACTTCATTATATCTTGGATCGTCATTGGCCATCATCGTCAAGGTGCTGTCGTAGTACAATTTAGCATCTACGTAGCCCTCAGTTTCTAAGAATAAACTTGCTAATTGATAATAAGTCTCTGCTTGCTGGTTCTTATTGCCGTTACTAAATTGAGAAGCTAATTGGAAGTTTTCAACAGCTTTTTTCTTGTCGCCTCCTTGGAGTGCAACTTGACCCAGTGTGAAATAAATCTGATTTTTATATTCTTCGTTTTTACCATCACTCAACATTTTATTGAGTTTGCTATTGATTTGCTCTGGTGTTGATTGCCCTGTTGCCCATGCATTTTGTGCAAGTTGAAGTTTTGCATTGAACGCCATTTCGTATTCAGGTCGGAATTTTACAACTCTTTGGAAACTGGCGTAGGCGCCTGCATTGTCTTTTTGCATTTTTTGCAATTGCGCAATGATGAAAGCGTATCGAGCTTTCAATTGTTTATTATCTCCAAGGGTAATCGCTTTTTCTAAATTTGAAATTGCAGCGCCATACTTCTTTTGCTGAATCGCTGCATGTGCCATTGCAGGAGCCAATTCTCTTCTGATGTATTTGAATGTTTTAGGGTTTTCTTCTATCTTTCTGAAAAGGCGATCTGCTGCATCAAATTTGCCTCTTTCTACCAGCGTACGCGCATACCAAAGTTGTCCTTCTTGAAAAGCAGGTCTGTGTTTCAGGATGTATTTATCAGGTGAATTAGGATTTTTGTCCTTCTTCTCTTTTTTCTTCTTTTCTTCTTTTGGTTTTTCCTCTTCCTCTTCTACTTTTTCTTTCTTTTCTTCTGGTGCTTCTTTTTTAGTTGTTTTCTTTTTCTTCTTTTTGCCTTTACGCTTTTTCTTCTTGCGTTTCTTCTTTTTCTTTTTGGCTGCCTTTCGTTTCTTTTCTATCTCTTTTTGCTTTTTCTTTTTGGCTTCTTCCCGTTCTTTTCTACGGTCTTTTTCTTTTTTCTTTTTATCTTTTTTGGATGCTTTTTTCTTTTTGCCTCTTTTCTTTTTGGCGTCTGGTTTTTCTGGGTATTCCTCCACCATGTATTTCAAAGTCTCTTCGGCAGTTTCATAGTCTTTTTTCATAAACTGCGCCTTTCCCATCAATAGGTAGCAATCATCTGCCCAATGACTTACGCGATGAAGCGAAACCACCACTGCTACCTTTTCCATTGCTTTGTCGAGGTCTGGCCCAACTGCTTGCGGGTTGTCCGCAGCCATGTACTCGTAAATTGGAAGCAACTGATTGTAATTATCCGTTTGCTGCTCATTCAACTTTAGAGTGTTCTCGGTGAGCAACACATCTGCATTGAAATAACCGTTAAATTCGGAAGTTGTATTGTGGTATAATTTACCTAACGGGGAGAGGTCTTCTCTGCTTTTTTGTGTACTGCATGATTGGAATATCAATGCAAAAGTTAAAATAGCGAGAAAGACTTTATTTATCGGTGAAACGAGTTTCATCTTGTTATTATTCATAATCAAAAATAAGTGCACTCAATTGTGAGTGTCGAAGGCTACTAAAAACTTACCTAATTACTGGAAAATAGTTGCGAAAATTGCCCTAAACGAGAATTTAATGCGCAAATTTAATCGAAGCTTTAGTAAAACGTAATTGGTAGGGGTGAATTGTGTTTGGAAATAAAAAAGCCGCTACTGAAAATCAGCAGCGGCGGCGGGTTTCATATTGTAATCTAAAACTTAAATATCAATGTTTGCGTAAGTCGCATTTGCTTCAATAAATGCTCTACGTGGTGGTACTTCATCTCCCATCAACATGGTGAAAGTACGGTCACATTCAGGGGCATCTTCGATAGTAACTTGTCGAAGTGTTCTGCTTTCTGCATTCATGGTCGTTGTCCACAATTGCTCTGCGTTCATCTCTCCCAAACCTTTATACCGCTGGATAGAGATACCGCTTTCATTTCCGCCACCAAATTCATCGACTAATTTTTGGCGTTCTTCTTCATCCCAAGCGTAAGCTGATTTTTTACCTTTTTTGACCTGATAAAGTGGTGGTGCAGCAATGTAAATATGCCCATCCTCAATCAATTTGGTCATGTATCGGAAGAAGAAAGTCAAAATCAAAGTAACAATGTGACTACCATCGACATCGGCATCACACATGATGATTACTTTGTGATAACGCAATTTTTCAGTGTTCAAAACTCTGACACCTTCATCGTTTTCTTCGATTCTTACACCGAGCGCAGTGAAGATGTTTTTTATCTCCTCATTTTCATAAATACGGTGTTCCATTGCTTTTTCTACATTCAGAATCTTACCTCTCAATGGTAGAATCGCTTGGTACATTCTATCTCTTCCTTGCTTCGCAGTCCCGCCTGCCGAATCTCCCTCCACCAAGAATATTTCTGATTTCTCAGGACTTCTCGAAGAACAATCGGATAGCTTTCCAGGTAATCCACTTCCAGTTAGAACATTTTTACGCTGAACCATTTCACGTGCCTTACGAGCGGCGTGACGGGCGGTAGCAGCTAAAATTACTTTATCAATAATTCGCTTAGCGAGTTGTTTGTTTTCTTCGAGCCAGTGTGTCAAAATTTCACCCACTGCACGAGAAACAATCCCAGAAACTTCAGAATTTCCTAACTCACCTTTCGTTTGCCCTTTAAATTGTGGCTCCTGTACTTTTACAGAAACAACCGCAGATAAACCTTCTCTAAAATCCTCTCCTGCTATCTCAAATTTCAATTTATTGAAATACCCTTCTGCTTCTGCATATTTTTTGAATACCCGATTGACAGCCATTCTAAAACCCTTTACGTGCGTACCACCTTCTGTTGTTCGGATGTTATTTACGTAAGAGTAAAGATTTTCCTTAAACGAAGAGTTGTATTGCATTGCTACTTCAATCTCTACATCACTTTCTTTACCAACGACATGAATCGGCTCTTCAAGTATAGTCGTTTTGCCTTCGTCAATGTAGTTGACAAATTCTTTCAAGCCACCTTGACTGTGAAAAGTATCTGTTCTAAATTCAGTTTCTTCTCCTTTTTCGCGTTCGTCCGTGATGACAAGTTTCAATCCTTTATTCAAAAAAGAAAGCTCGCGCATACGATTGGCAAGCGTCTCATATTTATAGATTAAAGATTCAAAAATTTCGCTGTCAGGCTCAAAAGTTATGATGGTTCCAGTTTTGTCGGTTTTACCGATGACTTTTACAGGTTCTTGTGGTTTTCCTTGGTTGTAAATTTGCTCGAAAACTTCTCCACCACGATGAACCTCTGCTCTTAGCATTGAAGAAAGCGCATTCACACAAGAAACCCCTACACCGTGAAGACCACCTGATACTTTGTAAGTATCTTTATCAAACTTACCACCGGCGTGCAAAACAGTCATTACGACTTCCAAAGCCGACTTTTGCAGCTTGGCGTGCATGCCTGTAGGAATACCACGACCATTATCCGTAACGGTAATTGAGTTGTTCTTATTGATTTGGACAGTGATAGTGTCACAATGCCCAGCAAGATGCTCGTCGATAGAGTTATCAACAACCTCCCAAACCAAGTGGTGCAGTCCCTTCGCATCGGTGCTACCGATATACATCCCAGGCCGTTTTCTAACCGCTTCTAATCCCTCTAACGCCGTGATGTTATCCGCACTATAGTCTTGTTTCTGCTTATTGTTTTCTGACATACTGTATGCTATTTTAACGGTTGATTTTAAAGTGTGCAAAGATAATAAATTTCAATGGTATTTTTGGGGTTTTTAGGCATCTAATTTTTTTTATAAAAATCTGATAATCAATATTTTATAAATATTTTTATTTTTAAATTTTTGAAACAAAAAAAAGGAGTGTTTTTTAACGAAAAAACGCCTTATTCTTCATTAAGAATTTACCTTTGCGGAAAATAAAATTTCTCTATGCAATCAATCTGTATTTATTGTGGTTCGAGTAAAGGAAATAACTCACACTATGCAAAAGTTGCCCGTGAGACGGGTGCTTTTTTCGCTTCTAAAGGTATTAAGATTGTTTATGGTGCTGGCAATGTTGGTTTGATGGGTGAAGTGGCTGATGGCGCTTTAGAAGCAGGCGGGGAGGTTATTGGCGTGATTCCTGAGTTTTTGAAAAAATGGGAAGTTTGTCACGATAGCCTGACCGATTTGCATGTTTTTGAAACGATGCACCAACGCAAATCCTTTATGGCTGAAATTTCAGATGGTTTCTTGGCGCTTCCTGGTGGTTTTGGGACATTGGATGAGTTATTTGAAATCATGACTTGGAAACAGTTGAATTTGCATCAAAAACCAATTGGAGTTTTGAATGTCAATGGATACTTCGATTATGCGCTTAGGCAAATGGATACAATGGTCGAAGAAGGCTTTTTAAAGTCCGAGAACAGAGATGCCTTAAAAGTTGACACATCTATCGAGCAGTTATTAGAAAAGATGCAAGGGCCGTCGGATATTCCTTCAGCTGGTAAATGGATTGATTAGTTTATTGAGTTGAATAGTTTATTTAGACTATACGAGTACAACCGACGATTAAACAAATGCGATTATAGCGAATCCTTCATGGTGAAGTTCGTTTGCTCAACTAATCAACTAATCAACTAATCAACTAATCAACTAATCAACTAATCAACTAATCAACTAATCAACTAATCAACTAACATCAGCCAAATAAATTAAGCAAAATACTACCTTTGCATTTCCACTTAGATTCAACATGACAGACAAGCACATTTATACATCTCTGGTCAAAGCAAAAAAAGAAGGACAAAAGAAATTCGTCGTTCTGGTTGATCCTGATAAACTGAGTTTGCGAAATTTAGAAAAAACAATCGAACTCGCTGCCGAAGCATCAGTTGATTATTTCTTTATCGGAGGGAGTTTGATTGTCAACAACATGTTGGATGAAACGCTAAAGAAAATTAAATCAGTCGCTCCAAAAATCCCTTTAATTCTTTTTCCTGGTAATGCATTTCAACTTAGTTATCGAGCAGATGGATTGCTTTTTCTTTCGTTGATTTCAGGTAGAAATGCCGAATTGTTGATAGGAAAACACGTTATCACAGCGCCTTATTTGAAAATGAGTCCATTAGAAATATTACCGACCGGCTACATGTTGGTCGATGGTGGAAAAGCAACAACCGTAAGTTATATTAGTAACACCAGTCCAATTCCAGCTAATAAAGATGATATCGCCTTATGCACTGCAATGGCAGGTGAAATGCTCGGTTTAAAACTCATCTATTTAGATGCAGGAAGTGGTGCGCTCAATCCGGTTAGCGAAAGCATGATCGAAAATGTGAGCGGTGCAACTTCAATTCCTGTTATTGTTGGTGGTGGTATCCGTACCCCTGAAAAAGCATTAGCAAATGTAAAAGCAGGCGCAGATGTCGTTGTGGTCGGCAATGCTATTGAAAAAGATCCTACCTTAATAAAAGAAATGGCAGCCGCTGTTCATTCCCTCAATTCAGTTAGTAAAGTTTAGGTTTTAAAATCTTCTTTTTTTGAACAAAGCATAGCCTTAGCTATGGTTCTATTTTTTAACGAAAAGTAGCGGAAAAAGGAGTATTTGCGTGCAAACGAAATATTTTAGAATAAAGTCTATTATAGAACCAAAACAAAAAACCACCCTTGCAGAACAAGAATGGTCTTTATTTGTCTAAAGATTTGAAATACTGAGTAAATATTATTTTTTCAGTAAATCACGAATTTCAGAAAGTAAAACCTCATTTGCAGGAGGAGCAGGTGCAGGAGCAGCGCCCATTGCACGTACTTTAGCTTTACCCATGATGAATAAAACCCAACCAACGATCAATAAACTGATGATTGTGTTTAACCATTTACCCCATCTGATTGCATTTTCAGCAACGAATCCGTCTGTTCCTTCAGTACCTTGAGCAGGAGAAAGTACGTAGCGTAATTCGGAAAAGTCCATTCCACCTGAGAAATGACCTACGATCGGCATGATAACATCTGATACGAAGGTATTTACCACAAGTCCAACAGCTCCAGCCAAAATTACCGCAATCGCAAAGTCAATTACGTTACCGGTCATGATGAAGTCCTTAAATTCTTTCCACATAATTTTTAAGTTTAATTAATTGTTTGTTACAAAATTTAGTTGTCGTAAGACTTTAACAGGCGCTAATTTATTGAAAATTCATAGTTTTCTATTAGAAAATGGTTTTTTTTTCACTTTGCTAAAGTTTTTATCCCTTTATTACAACCAAATTGAAATATTAACTACTCTTTATTAAAAATGCTAATTGATACTCATACGCATTTATACCTGAAGCAATTTGACGATGACCGAAAAGAAGTGATCGAACGAGCAGAAGCGGCAGGTATAAAAAAGTTCTTTCTTCCAAATATTGATAGCCAGAGCATAGATGCGATGTTGCAGATGGAAATTGACTTTCCAGATAATTGCTTTGCGATGATGGGATTGCACCCCTGTTCTGTCAAAGAAAACTTTGAAGAAGAATTGCAAATTGTAGAGAATTGGCTCCAAAAGAGAAAATTTTGTGCCATTGGAGAAATAGGAATTGATCTATATTGGGACAAAAGTTTTTTCGAACAGCAAAAAAAATCTTTCCTAACACAAGTCGAGTGGGCGATTGACCTACAATTGCCGATTGTGATTCATTGTCGCGAGTCAATTGATATCGTAATTGATCTTTTACAGCCATATAATGGAAAAGTGAAAGGCATCTTTCATTGCTTTGGAGGAACTGCTGAACAAGCCAAAAGAATCATAGATTTAGATTTCTTGATGGGAATAGGGGGCGTATTGACTTTTAAAAAAGCGAAACTTGATGAAGTAATTCAAGAAATTCCTTTGGAATACTTGGTTCTTGAAACAGATTCTCCATACTTAGCACCTGTCCCATATAGAGGTAAACGAAATGAAAGTAGCTATGTAAAAATTGTTGCTGAGAAAATGGCAGAGGCAAAGAATGTTACTTTGGAGAAGGTCGCAGAGTTGACAACGAATAACGCTTTAAACTTATTTAAATAAATTGAATATATAGTTTAAATTAAAAAGCCTGACTATCAATTAGTTATAAAAGATTAAGGCTAATTTGGGATACCAATTGGAAAAATTTTGAATTATAACTTTTATTTACAATTTTTGCGATTCTTCCCGTTGAAAAGAACTAATGGAAATAGGAAGCAAAAGTTCTTTGCACAGAAGTATCTACTTTGAGAAAATCATATAAAGATAAGGACTTGCTACTCTTGATAGAGGTGGGTCGAAGGAGAGGTGTCCGAGTGGCTTAAGGAGCACGCTTGGAAAGCGTGTGTACTCCAAAAGGGTACCGAGGGTTCGAATCCCTCTCTCTCCGCTGTGAGAAATTACATTAAATATGTAAATCAAACTTAATTTAGAATAATATTTAACAATTGTAAAAACCTTCTTTGCCATGCGAAAATTACTGGCGCTGTTGTTTGTTAGCTTTTCAACAATCACAGCTTATGCACAAGATGCCGATGCGGCATTAGAACAATCAGGATTCCAATTCATGAAAGAAAAATTCATTGAAGGAGGCTGGTTTTTTATGAGTTTAGTACTTGTATGTTTGATCTTAGGATTGGCATTTTGCATTGAGCGTATTATTACGTTGAATATTGCAACAGCAAATACTGACAAATTACTTCAAAGAATTGATGAAAACCTGAAAGCAGGTGACATGAACGGAGCAATGGAAGTTGCCAAATCAACTCAGGGACCTACTGCTTCTGTATTGTATGAAGGTCTTCGTAATGCACCTAATGGCCCAGCGGCTGTTGAAAAAGCCATCGTTTCTTACGGTAGTGTGCAAATGGGACTTTTAGAAAAAGGATTGGTATGGATTGCACTTTTTATTGCAATTGCACCGATGCTTGGTTTCATGGGTACGGTATTGGGTATGATTGGTGCCTTTGATGAAATCGAAAGAGTAGGTGATATCTCTCCTTCTATCGTTGCGGGTGGTATTAAAGTAGCACTTTTGACAACGGTATTCGGTCTTATCGTAGCGATTATCCTTCAAATTTTTTACAACTACATCGTTTCTAAAATCGACGGTATTGTAAATAGAATGGAAGATGCTTCTATCTCATTGGTAGATGTAATGTCAAGAAACAATGTTTTCAAATAATTAAAAACGACTATCCATGTATAAATTTCTGACTAAGAATGGTCAGTTATTGGCATTCGGTTTAGGGACGCTTTTAACTATCATTTTCTATGTATCTGTTTCGTCAGGTTTGGAGGAATTCACAGAGTTAGATCTGGCCAAAGATCCTACAAGATTTGATACAACAATTTTCAATTTCGGATTGATGACTGCGCGTATTTTAACGATTGTTGCAGGTTTGATTGCCCTCGTTTTTGGGCTTTATCACACTGTTACTAATCCTAAAGGTGCACTCAAATTTGTGATTGGCATTGCCGTTTTTGCGCTTATTTTCTTCGGTTCTTACAGCATGTCTGAAGGAGCTGTTAAAGAATCTTGGGCAGAAAAATTTGCTATCACACCTGATATAAGCAAGTTTGTAGAAGGTTCTATTACTGCGACAATCGCACTTTTAGGAATTGCAATACTTATTTTCGTTTTAGGTGAGGTTCGTAACTTCTTTAAATAATATTTTACCATGGCTAAAAATAGTTCCAGAAGTAGAGTAGCTACGGAAATCAATGCAAGTTCGATGGCAGATATTGCCTTCTTGCTTTTGATATTCTTCCTCGTTACAACTACAATTGATGTTGATAAAGGTATTTTGGTAAAACTTCCACCATGGTCTAACGAGCCACCACCAGAGATGAAATTGAACTCACGTAACGTGTTTTCAGTATTGGTGAATGCTAATAATGATTTGTTGGTAAGAAAGAAGCCAGCCGAATTGGCAAAATTACGTGAACGAGCAGTAGAGTTTATTACAAACCCAAATGGTGCGCCTGACTTAGCTGAGCGTCCTACCAAAGCGATTATTTCGCTTAAGAATGATAGGGGAACTGGTTATGAAACCTACCTTACGGTTTACAACGAACTCAAAGCTGCTTACAACGAAATTTGGGATGAAGAAGCCAAAGCGCTTGGGCATCCTGGATATAGTGATGATTTGCCATTAGAAGTTCGGAGACAAATCAAATTAAAAATACCGATGGTACTTTCTGAAGCAGAGCCTACGGCATTTGGTGATGAAAAATAAAAACTTTCAATCATGAGTAAATTTAGAAAAAAGGGTAAATCAATGCCGGCGATTTCAACTGCGTCGTTGCCAGATATTATCTTCATGCTTTTGTTCTTTTTCATGGTTGTTACCGTGATGAGAGAGTCGGAGTTGAAAGTAAAGGTATTGGTGCCAGAGGCGACTGAGTTGACCAAATTAGAGCAAAAATCTCTTGTAAATTATATTTACATTGGTAAACCAACGGCTAAAAATCAAGGTGTTTATGGTACCTCTCCTCGTCTTCAGTTAGGAGATAAAATCTCTAATATTAATGATATTCCATTGTTTTTGGAGCAATTCAAAGCTGGAGTTCCAGAGGTACAACGACCACGTATTACTTCTTCGATTAGAGTAGATGGTGATGTGACGATGGGTATCGTTCAAGACGTGAAAACGGAATTGCGTAAGCAAGGCCAATTGCGTGTGAACTACTCTGCGAGACAACGTACCGAAGATTTGTAAAATACAATGTTAGTATATAACCTAACAAAGGGTCATTCAGTTAATTCTGATTGACCCTTTTATTTTTTACAAAAATTTGCTCGCGAGAGGCTCTGCCTCGTGTGTATGATCGTAAGGCGTCTCGCCTATAATCATTCGATTTTGTTGGTTGGAAACCAACGGCTCCTACACACGAGCCACGATTTTTGAAAAAAGATTAGCAACTATTTAAACCTAAAACCAAATCTCCTGAGCCAATCTAAAAGTATTGGCATGTGCCTCAATAATTGTTGAAATACGCTCTGAATACCCACCTCCCATACTAATAGCAAGTGGAATATCATTTTTCTTACACAATTCGAGGACGAAGCGATCTCGTTCTTTGCAACCTTCCAAACTAAGACTCAATCGACCTAACTTATCAGTTTCAAGCACATCAACACCAGAGACATAAAAAGCAAAGTCAGGTTGGACTTTATCTATTAAATTGGGCAATGTGCTACGAAGCGTTTTTAAATAAAAATCATCTTCCGTTTTGTCAGGCATACCGATATCAAGGTCAGATTTTTCTTTTCGAGTAGGATAATTTTTTTCTCCATGTATGGAAAAAGTGAAAACGCGTGATTCATTTTGAAAGATTTGCGCTGTTCCATTTCCTTGATGTACGTCGAGATCAATGACCAATATTTTTTTGATCATTCCTTTTTGTAAAAGGAAATTGGAAGCAACGCCAACATCATTGAGTAAACAGAAACCTTCTCCTTTGTAAGTGAAAGAATGATGTGTACCTCCTGCAATATTCATCGAAACACCATGCTGCATTGCAAACTGAGCGCACTCAATCGTACCATGAGTGATGAAAGTTCCCCGTGTGACCAAATGCTCTGACATCGGGAATCCAATCGCTCTTATTTCTTTTTTGGAAAGTTGTTGGTTTTTGAGTTTGTTCCAATATTCAGCGTCGTGAGTTAGTAGGATGGTTTCTTCAGAAACTTGTTTTGGTGCGAAGAAATTTTCATCGGTAATGGTTCCTTCATAAAGTAATTGTTCTGGCAGCAACTCGTATTTTTCCATCGGAAAACGATGACCTTTCGGTACCGCATATTTGTAGATAGGGGAGTAAGCAATCTTAAGCATTCATTGAGTTTGAAATAGCCAAAGCATCTTTCGCGCAGGCAATTAATTCACTCAACATCATCGAAGTTGCGCCCCACACGATTTGACCTTGAATATCAAAATAAGGCACATTTTGCATCGTAAAATTATTACTCATAGTCATGTCTTTCTTTTTCCGATTACTTTCTTTCAAAAATAATTCAAAAGGAATTTCCAATATATTTTGAACCTCAGATTCTTGAGCCACAAACTTTGGAGCATAGGAGAGATACCCTACGAATGGATAGACTTTGAAATTGCTAACCGGAATATATAACTCCGACAACGCACCTATGACTTCTACATCAGATGAAATTATCCCAACTTCCTCCTCAGCTTCTCGCAACGCACCAGATAATAAACTATCATCCGAATCTTCCAATTTTCCGCCTGGAAAACCTATTTGTCCTCTGTGCCTATCGTTAGGATTACTATTTGCTCGCTCAATAAGTACCAGGTGTTGTTTGCCTTGTTTCGGAAAGAAAAGTGCTAAAACGCAAGCAATTCGTGCTTCTTCTGGAGCAATTGCTTTTACCCTTTGAGCGGTAGGTGACATCTCCGCTTGAGCTGATGAACCCGGTAAGGTTTGAGTAAGTCTATTTTTTAAATTTTGGATAAAATTCATAACTCAAAAACAGAGCGGATTAAAAATAGTTGCAAAAAGAAAACCCTGACAATGAGGTTATCGTCAGGGTTTTGAAAAATTTGAAAAAAACAAATTATATTTTAATCAGTATTTGATACTTTCAAGTAGTTTTTGAGCGCAGTAGTCATTGATGGAACTTCGGGAGCAGGCGCTTTGATATTTGCCATTAATCCACGATCTTCTACTGCTTTTGTGGTTTGACTTCCAAACACCGCAATTCGGGTGTCGTTCTGTTTGAAATCAGGGAAGTTTTCATACAATGATTCAATGCCCAATGGACTAAAGAAAACCAAAACATCATAAGTGATATCAGCCAAATCAGAAAGGTCACTTGCCACAGTTCTGTACATCTGTGCTTCTTGCCAATCCAATTCCAATTCTTCGAGAAATCTTACCGCTTTTTTAGCTCCTAAATTAGAACATGGCAATAAGAATTTTTCTCCTTTATGTCTTATGAAATAAGTTTTTAGATCTTCTATATGACGCTTACCCGCAAAAACTTTACGTTTTCTATAAATGATAAACTTTTGCAAATAGTTGGCTATAGCTTCCGTTTGGCAGAAGTACTTAGTTTCAGCTGACATAAAAACTCTTGCTTCTTCACACACTTTAAAAAAGTGATCGATTGCGTTTTTACTAGTGAAAATAACGGCCGTATGGTCATCAATTTTTATCCGTTGTCTTCTGAACTCCTTAGAGGTCAAAGGCTCTACGTGTATAAATTGACGCCAATCTATTTGCAGACCAAATTTCTTCTCTAAATCAAAATATGGTGAGCGTTCGGGTTTGGGTTGAGAAACCAAAATGGTTTTTATTTTTTTGTAGGACTCACCTTGCGCATTGCTTGCTGCCATTCACGAAATCATTTTATTATGTGAAAATCATGCCTCTTGATAGAGTAAAATCAACTTTATGAGTACAATCACAGGGGCTATTTCGACGGTGCAAAGATACAACAAAAAGTGAAATTTATTTAAAATCAAATATTTTCCTGATATAAAGAGTCCTCGAAGCTGTCTAAAAACAAATGTTATAAAGACTAAACCCATCGATATATAGAATGAAATCTTAATTAAATCAGAAGGCCCGTAGCCTATAAACACCACAAATGGAACAAGTATTAATCCAATTATGATATTGAAAATAACTATTGAAAAATTATAGATGCTTATTTCTTTTTTGATTGGAAAAAGCCATTTGATAATGGACAACAGAAAGTGCTTGAAAAGAAAAAAGGCTAACACAGAACCGATACAGGCATACAGATTGAGCCAATATCCATCAAATGGTAGGCTATTCGAGTAATCCAAGAGTAGAAAAACGAATATTCCACTGGTAAGGAAAAACAAGGAATACCAGAAAAGATAAGGCGTATTGGGTAAGAAACCCTGCTCTCGTTGTAGCTGATTCAATAAATTGTCGTTGCGAAAAGCATCGTAAACTTTCCAAAAATATTCTCGCAACATGGTAAATAGAATCGCTATGAAAATAACCAAACCTATTAATACAGTAAATAAAAATGATTGGCGAGCTTTTTTATCCGCAGCGCGATTTTTACGCTTATTTTTCTTCGATTTTTTTATAATAGCAGGGGCTGCTGCTCCAGTATTTTGACCTCTTTTTATCTCAAATGGATTGGAATTATCAGGAGATTGGTCTGCTTTGTCATTTTCTGCTTCAACTGGGGCTTTTAATCTTGACTTTATTTCAAATGGATTGCTATTCTGTGCAAATGATGAAGATGCACAAAAAAGTAAAACCAATAAACTTAGGAAATGTAGGTTTCCTTGTTTGAGTATTTGAATGCCGCTGGACATGGCGCTAAGGTACAACGCAACTTTTTAGTATTAAAAATATCGTTTGTGTATCTTTGGTAAAACAAAGATTGAATGTTAGTGTTTGCTCATTACAAATCTAAAGTAATATGATTGGTTGGAGATTTTCGGAATATATCGCAGGCGATAAAAAAGGTTCAGTTTATGATCAACTCTTGAAGTTGTTCAAGGAGTTGTTGGTACATACTTCTGGTAATGTAAGTGAAGCATTAAGTTGGTTGACGCAACTGGATAAACAATACAATATCACCAATGCTGATTATGGGATGGCCGACTTCATCCAAGATTTGATTGATAAAGGATTTATTGAGCAAGAAGGAAACGGTAATCCCAACTTTGTTCCTTCTTCCAAAATGGAAATCGCGATGCGACGCCAAGCATTAGACGATATTTTTGGACAGTTAAAAAAATCAAAGCAAGGAAACCACAGTACTAATTTCTCAGGAAATGGAGATGAGTTTACTTCTGAACTCAAACCTTACGAATTTGGTGATAGCCTTGATAACTTAGCCATTTCAGAATCACTAAAAAACGCTCAAATCAATCACGGTATTGATGACTTTAAATTGACGCATAGTGATTTGGAAATGCATGAGACTTATTACCAAAGTCAAATGAGTACGGTGCTGATGATCGATATTTCGCACTCCATGATTTTGTATGGCGAAGATCGAATCACGCCTGCCAAAAGAGTAGCCATGGCACTCGGTGAACTCATCACCACCAAATACAAAAAAGACTCACTCGACATCATTGTTTTTGGAAATGATGCGTGGGCGATTAAACTCAAAGATTTGCCTTATCTCGAAGTGGGGCCTTATCACACCAATACCGTTGCTGGCCTTGAATTGGCCATGAATATCCTACGCAAACGCCGCAATCCGAATAAGCAAATTTTCATGATTACGGACGGTAAGCCGACTTGTATTAAAAAAGGAAAGAAATATTATAAAAATGCTTTTGGTCTCGACAAGCAAATTTTAGCACGAACAATGGGGTTAGCCGTCAAGTGTAGAAAATTACAAATTCCAATCACAACATTTATGATAGCACGTGATCCTTGGTTGGTAAAATTCGTTGACCAATTTACGCGAGCTAATAACGGAAAAGCATACTACAGTTCACTCGACGGATTGGGACAATTTATTTTCAAAGATTATAAGAATAACAAGTTGAGAAGAAAATAGAGGCATTTTCTTAGTTTCGTATTTTGGAATGCAAAGAACACTCATGTCAAAACAAAACGAGAAAAAATACGACCTCATCATCTGGGGCGCATCAGGATTCACTGGCCGATTAGTTGCTGAATACCTTATCGGAAAATACGGAATCTCAGATGATCTAAAATGGGCCGTCGCAGCCCGAAATCAATCAAAACTGGAAACGGTCATGGCAGAAATTGGTGCTGAAAAAGTACCGATGGTTATTGCTGATAGTCACGATGTCGCTTCGCTAAATGCAATGGCGAGTCAAACCAAAGTGATCTGCACAACAATCGGCCCTTATGCAAAATACGGCTCTGAATTGGTTGCCGCTTGTATCGAAAATGGAACCGATTATTGCGATCTGACAGGCGAAGTTCAATGGATGCGAAAGATGATTGACAAACATCACGAAGCGGCCAAAGCTAAAGGTATTCGCATCGTCCACACCTGTGGTTTTGATTCCATTCCTTCGGACATGGGCGTTTATTTTTTGCAATAAAAAGCGAAAGAACAGGTAGGTGAAATTTGCCAATCCATCGACATGCGCGTAAAAGCAGCGAAGGGTAGTGCGAGTGGCGGAACGATTGCCAGTATGAAAAATATTTCAGAAGAAGCACAGAAAGATAAATCCATTTACAAAGTCATTTTCAACCCATACAGTCTCTGTCCAGTTGGTGAACGAGAGGGGCAGGACAAACCCGATTTGCAAAAGGTCGTTTTTGATAAAATATCGAATTCCTACATTGCGCCATTCATCATGGCGACCATCAATACCAAGGTCGTTCGGCGCAGCAATGCACTGGCGGGTTATCCTTACGGAAAAGACTTTTTGTACAATGAATCGATGATGGTTGGAAAAGGCTTTAGTGGAAAAATGAAAGGCAATATGGTTTTACTTTCTCTGGGCGCAGCGATGGCGAAGCCAAGTTCTCTTTTAGGAAAACTGATCAGTTGGTATCTCCCAAAACCAGGAGAAGGCCCCAACAAAGAAGAACGTGAAAACGGCTTTTATAAATTCCTCTTTTTTGGAAAAACGGCGAGCGGAAAAACCATCAACGCAACCGTAAAAGGTGACCGCGACCCTGGTTACGGCTCTACCTGTAAAATGCTCGGCGAAGCTGCCGTTTGTTTAGCAAAAGATGATTTGCCTCAAGTGTCGGGCATGTTGACTCCCTCTGTTACCTTTGGCGATAAACTTCTGGAACGACTCGAAGCCAATGCTGGTTTGACTTTTGAAATAGTTGAATGATTGCGGTGGGTTAAAAGATTAATTCAATCTTTGAAGTAAACCACTCGCTTCTACTTTTTAGAAGAGTGGAATGATTGTTTAATTGCTAAATTGTTTAACGGTTACCGAAGCGACAATAAAAATCAAACAATTTAACCATTCAGCAATCAACAACGATTTCCTGCGTAAAATTTCTGCGCTTAAATATAAAAAAACAATCTCATGAATACTCGATTTACTCTCTTCTTTATCGCTTTCTTATCCTTCCTATCTTTCATTTCCTGTGCTCAAGAAAAAGAATGCGCCGCTCCCGGTTCCAAGAAAAAAGTAGGAAAATTTCACATGCGTCAAGACAGCGAACTCACCACTTTGATGAAAGAAATGGAAGAGGATTT
>CALLVG010000301.1 GCA_938010715.1 uncultured Saprospiraceae bacterium | reverse complement strand
GCTCGAAAAACCTCATTATCAATCACTTTTCCTTCATTAATTTTTTGAAATCGGGAACTTATTTTTTGAGCGTTCCTTATCAAAGGCCAACCTTTTCTACACCCAAAATCTTTGCCCGCGAAATATCAAATAAAACATGCTCATCGCGATATGGCACATACATCAAATCATATCCAGCTCTATAAAGGAACAAGGAAGTTAAGCGATTAGCTTCCCATCTATTTTTAGAGTGCTTATATCTGTTTTGAAATTTTCGTTCCAAATAGTCATAAAAGCCTTTATCGAATTGATGCCAATCAATCGGATATGGAATCGAAAAGCCTCTTCGTTCTCTTTTCAATTGTTTATTAAAAGCCCTTCGCTGATTTTCTGTGATGATTTTTGAGTCATCAAAAATTCGTCTTGGTTTGATTTCTACCTGATAAATATAATACGGGTTAATTGGCTTTATTTGCACAAAATCCGCTTTTTTAAGGCGATTAATAATGACTGGCAGATATTTACTGACTTTATCCTCGGTGATTTCTGGGCCATAGTAGGATTCCATATTCACTCCTGACTCCAAAACCGTCAACAAGTTATTTTTCCAATTAAAATTATGCAATCGCTCATAGGTTACTGCCAAATTTTCAACCAAATAGTCAGTCGAAATATCATACAGTGAAGAATCATTAATAAACGTATTGTAGTACTTCTTTCCATCCAACAACCAGACATAACTCATCGCATCATGCCCTGCACAGATGTAAATTGCTAAATCAATATTAGGTGTGAAGTAAACGCCCCACCCAAAATTCATTTTACCATAACCGGAGTAATGATACTTATTCGAAAATGCTCGAAAATAATGCCGTGAACCGTGAAATAAGGTAAGTGAAGGGGTCATGTTTTTTTAATGAAAATCAAAATTAGAAATGAAAATCAAAAAAAAGAACGCGGATTTAAGAAATTAGCTTTTTGATTTTCTATCTCGTAAAGTAGTAATCGTTGGCAGTAATCGTAATTTCTGTTTCAGTATAATAAATTTCACGTTTGATAGCAAAAACATTTGGGCCAAATTTATATACATAGCTATACCTCACTTTTTGCTTCTGTATTTTGCCTTCTCCTTCTGTGCGCAGGATGAGCGTACCATCTTTCAATTTCTTTTTAGAAACGATGGTATTTTTGCCAATACGAGTACTATTTTTTTTGATTTTCATCAGCGTTTGGCTGATATTATCAGAATCCGCTGGATATCGATAGACAAGTTTAAGATCACGACGACCCTCTGGCTGAACAAATAAAATAGCTGGAACCTCCACTGCTTTTTCCAACTTAAAATCCCAATTCGTCATAGTCCCCTTCCACTCTCTTCCAATCAAAAATTCAATTTCTTCAACTGAAATAGTTTGACTAAAAGCGGAAAGAACCAAAAACATCAAGACCGACAAAATCAGAAATCTGGGCTGATTCAACATTTTTATTTTTCATTATGACCTAATATTTAGACCTTGGTTTCTTAGGTTTTAGGTTTTTAAGATTTTTTTAAAACTGAATGCAAAATCGAGTAGTTTGATTTTACATTCAGTTTTTTGAAAAATGCTATATTTTTGAAATGAAACTATTTCTTCAATTACCTAATCTTTTACTTCGATTCCAGTTTTACCCGCCAAATCCAAGAAAAACGCATATTCCATTGCAGTTTCTTTATAACGTTCAAAACGGCCAGACGCTCCCGAGTGACCTGTTTCCATATTACAATACATGACTAACGGATTTTTATCCGTTTTCATATCTCTCAACTTGGCGACCCATTTTGCTGGTTCCCAATATTGCACTTGACTATCATGCAAACCTGTGGTAACCATCATGGCTGGGTAGTCTTTTTTCTCCACTTGATCATAAGGCGAATACGAAAGAATATAGTCGTAATACTCCTTATTCTTAGGATTTCCCCACTCATCAAATTCACCCGTCGTCAGCGGAATCGTTTCATCCAACATGGTCGTTACCACATCTACAAAAGGGACGGCTGCAATCACGCCTTTCCACATTTCTGGACGCATATTTACGATAGCTCCCATCAATAATCCGCCAGCACTACCGCCCATCGCGTATAATTGATCCTTTGCACCGTATTTCTCTTTTATTAAAAACTCACCACAATCAATGAAATCGTTGAACGTATTTTTCTTTTTCAATAATTTACCATCCTCATACCAGTGGCGACCCATTTCTTGACCACCACGAATGTGTGCAATCGCATAAACAAAACCTCTATCCAAAAGCGATAAACGAACGCTGCTAAAATAAGGATCCATACTACTTCCATAACTACCATAAGCATAAAGTAACAATGGAGCTGTTCCATCTTTTTTGACTTTATCTTTTCGGTAAACCAAAGAAATTGGCACCTCTACTCCATCTCTTACCGTAGCAAAAACCCGTTCTGATTTATAATTCGTTTTATCAAAATCACCCAAAACGATTTGTTCTTTCAATAAATCAAGTTTTCGCTCTTTCATATTATAATCAAAAGTCGAACTCGGTGTGGTCATCGAAGTGTACCCTACTCTCATGATTTCAGTGTCAAAATCTCGGTTGACCGATGGAGCCGCTACATAGGCATCTTCTCCAAAGTCAATATAATGTTCATCGCTTCCATCCCACGGACGAACGCGTAGATTCATAATTCCTTTGATACGTTCTGAAACGACGAGATAGTCTTTGAAAATCTCAATGCCTTCCAACAAAACATCACTTCGATGTGGAATCAATTCTTTCCAGTTTTCTTTTGAGGTTTTTGTTTCTGGCGTTACCATTAAACGGAAATTTTTCGCATCCATATTAGTGGTTACGTAAAAATTGTCTTTGTAATGGTCGATGCCATATTCATGATCTCGTTCTCTTTTTTGAAACATTCTGAACTCGCCATCTGGATTGTCTGCTTCTAAAATTCGATACTCGCTCGAAAGTGTTTGGTAGGAACCGATAACTAAGTATTTTTTAGATTTTGTTTTGTAAACAAAAGTCCCAAACGTCGCATCTTTTTCCTCATAAATTTCTTTATCAGGAGTTCCTCCGCCCAATTTGTGTTTCCAAATTTTATGCGCTCGAAGCGTTTCATCTTTGGTGGTAAAAAAGAGGGTTTTGTTATCGTTTGCCCAAACTGCTCGGCCAGTGGTGTTTTCGATTTTATCTTCGATGATTTCTCCAGTCTCCATATTTTTGAAGTAAATCGTATAAATACGACGACTCAAGGTATCGACTGAGTAAGCCAACCATTTATTATCAGGACTCACAGACAAGCCGCCTAATTGGTAGTAATCGAAGCCTTCCGCCATTTCATTGACGTTCATCATCACTTCTTCGTCTGCTTTTTGGGTTCCTTTTTTCCTACAATAAAAAGGATACTCTTTCCCTTTTTCGTAACGGGTGTAGTACCAATAACCATTGCTCTTATATGGAACCGAGGCGTCATCTTTTTTGATACGTCCTTTTATTTCTTCGAACAATTCGTCCTGAAAACCTTTGAGGTGAGACATCACACCTTCACGGTAAGTGTTTTCACCATTCAAATAATCTAAAACCTCTTGGGTGTGAGCGTCTGGTTCTTCAGCTTGCTTTTGCTCATCTGTGAGTTTCATCCAATAGTAATCATCCGTTCGGGTATGATCATGGATGGTCATTTCGTGTGCTTCTTTTTTTGGTGATGGTGCTTCCAAATCCATTTTTGAAAACATGGCAGAAACAGTTCTCTCTTCAGTCATTCTTTTTTCTGTTTGACAATTTGTAAAAATCGAAATTAGGGCAAGGATATAGATAAGTGATTTAACGTATTGCATGGATGTAAGTTTTTTTGGTTAGGTGATTCCGTTGTGAAAGTACAGTTTTCCTTTAAAAAATTGAATTGAAATAGATTGAACCATATATTGAACCATATAAGGCATTGAAGAACACATAAGTGTGGTCAAGAGGAATATCCCTTTTTGAACCTTGGCTTATAATGGCCTTATATTCTTATTATGGTTCAAAAAAAATTAACCCTGCACATAAACAATAGACTTCTCATCAAAGAAAGGGTCGTCAAAAAAATCAATCGGAATCAACTCTGTGTAGCTTTTTTTAGGCAATTCTAATATTTCGGCTTCTAAGTTTCCTCCTTTCAAGGCAATGATTCCATTTGGACTTGCATGGACGTGGTTCCTTTTTATTAATGGAATTGCCCATTCGTAAAGCTTCGCAACTTTAGCAACGGCACGCGTTACAACGTAATCGAACTTCTCCCCTTTCCATTCTTCAGCTCGATATTGCATGGCCTTTACGTTTTTCAAACCTAAAGCATTTGCAACTTCATTAACCACCAAAATCTTTTTGGCTGTTCCATCAATCAATGTAAAATTGACATTCGGATAAAGAATCGCCAAAGGAATACCTGGAAATCCTCCGCCTGTTCCCAAATCTAAAATTGAGGCATTAGAGCGAAATTTCACAAATTTGGCAATTGCTAACGAATGCAAAACATGCCGCGTCGGCAACTGCTCAATATCCTTTCGGGAAACGACATTGATTTTTGCATTCCATTCTTCGTACAAATCGGGCAATTGTGCAAATTGAATTGCTTGATCGTCTGTTATTTCTGGGAAATACTTTTTTATTAAATCCATACGTAACGCGGAGCGGTGCTCCACGAAAAATTTTTAAGTTATGCTTAGTGGCACTTGCACATTTTTTTTAAAAATCTAAGATTACGTAACTAAAACCTCCTCCAAATCCTTGAGCGGCATTCGCGGAGTGCCACTCCGCGTTACGTAAGAAACGCGAAATAAACCATTAATCAATAGAAAAATAAGTAACCGTTCAGAAAATGAGTTCGGTTTAATTAAATTTGCGACATGAGAAAGAACCACATCATTGCACCTTCTGTGCTCGCTGCCGATTTTTCTAAATTGGGAGAAGACCTTCAAATGATAAATAATTCCGAAGCAGATTGGTTGCATGTCGATGTCATGGACGGACGATTTGTGCCCAATATCTCTTTTGGAAAGGACATCGTAAAAACCATAAATAAAGTTTGCACCAAACCATTGGATGTTCATTTAATGATTGAAGAACCTGAACGTTATATTGAGGATTTTAGAGAAGCAGGGGCAGATGTGATTACTTTTCATTTGGAAGCGACAAGGCATGCACATCGGGTGATTCAACAAATTAAAGACACTGGAGCAAAAGCAGGTATCGCCATCAATCCGCATACGAATGTCAATCAACTGCAAGACGTTTTGGAAGATGTTGATTTGGTTTGTTTGATGTCGGTTAATCCAGGCTTTGGGGGGCAAAAGTTCATATATCAAACCCTTCCAAAACTAAGACAACTCAAAGAAATGTGCGAAAAGCGTAATCTTGAACCGTATATCGAAGTTGATGGAGGCGTTGGTTTACAAAATGCGGAAAGAGTCCTACAAGCAGGTGCAAATGTCTTAGTGGCAGGAAGTGCGGTTTTCAAAGCAGAGAAGCCATTGGAAGTGGTTTCAAAACTGAAGAAAATCGGCTCAGAATCTTGGGTTTAGCAAAAAACTTATTTTTTTTGTAAAAGTCTTAAAATAAACGATTTTTCTATTTTTTAGGTAATAAAAGACCATGCAAGTATTTTTTCAACAAAAAAGAAAAATACCCAAAAAATTGTATTTTAATTAACCAAATACTTGCAAGCCTATTTTTTCAACTATTTATTTAGCTGTAAATGAACTATATCAGCATTAAAATCGTTCATATATAGTTGATTTTCATTATTTAATAAATTCAAATATTTTAAAATACTTGACAAAACTTACCTATTACCTTAACTTTGTGTTCAATTTACATTTATACCCATTATATCCATCCCATCGAGATATCCAATTATCGATAACTGCACCACTTACTGAACATATTATAACTTCGTTTGTAATTCAATAGAACGAGCGTTATACCAGTTAAAAAAATTCCTTTTAATATCGGCACCCTCCGATTTTAATTGTTTTGTCCAAGTTGGACAATGGAGTTAATTATGAGTTCGTTTAATTCTAAACTCGGAAGAACTCGTTTAACCATTAATTTTGCATAACCTAATCATATCAATAAATAGTCAGTTTTCATGAGACAACTTAAGATTACTAAGTCCATTACGAACCGTGAGAGTCAGTCGTTAGAGAAGTATTTACAGGAAATTGGTAAAGTTGATTTGCTCACCCCCGAGGAAGAAGTAGATTTGGCAAAACGTATCAAGCAAGGAGACCAAACGGCCCTTGAAAAACTAACAAAAGCCAATCTAAGATTCGTTGTATCGGTAGCAAAGCAGTATCAAAACCAAGGTCTTTCCCTCAGTGACCTTATCAATGAAGGTAATTTGGGCTTAATCAAAGCAGCACAAAGATTTGATGAGACTAGAGGTTTTAAATTTATTTCTTACGCGGTTTGGTGGATTCGCCAATCTATTCTACAAGCTTTAGCAGAGCAATCTCGTATTGTTCGTTTACCACTCAACAAGGTAGGTTCATTAAATAAAATCAATAAAGCATTCTCCGAATTGGAGCAAGCTTTTGAAAGAGAACCATCACCGGAAGAGTTGGCAACAATGTTGGAGATTCCTACTGAAGAAGTAGAAACCACACTTGGAGTCGCGGCTCGCCACGTATCTATGGATGCCCCTTTCATTACAGGAGAAGATAATTCACTTCTTGATGTATTGGAAAATGGAGGTACTCCCGGAACAGATACCGCATTAGAGTACACAGATTCTTTAAGAAGAGAAATCGAACGTTCTTTATCTACACTTACCGACCGTCAATGCGATGTCATTAAATTATACTTCGGTATCGGTATAGAGCACCCAATGTCTTTGGAAGATATCGGTGATAAATTTGGTTTAACTCGTGAAAGAGTTCGTCAAATTAAAGATAAAGCAATCAATAAATTACGTTCACAGAACCGTAGCAAATTGCTCAAAAACTATTTGGGTGCTTAATAGTAAATAGTACTCAAACAAAAACTACGAATAACCGAAAGCCTCTCGTCATTGACGGGAGGCTTTTTTTGTAAAAATATTTTAACCAAAAAGAGTTTTAATAAAGAAATAAACGAAAAAATAAGCGGCAAAAAGCATGATACAATTAAAAGCCAACCTTTTTTTTGTCTGAATCAGGATTTGCAGGATTATAGAATTTTCAGGATTACTATTGATGGACAAAAAGGTAAATCAGCTATTTTCATAAAATTTGACGAAAAGCAATAATTTTCAGATTTTTCCAATTCAAAATCCTGTTAATCCATAAATCCTGAGAATCCTGATTCAGACAAATAATTATAAAAAAAGTAATTGACTCCCTTCATTCCATTGATATTTCTCATTTTTGAAAAAAATTTCAAAAAATGAAGAAATCACACCTGCCCCTACTCTTTTGGCTGTTCAGTTTTTCAGCATTTAGCCAATCCACCTACTTCCAACAAAAAGTAGATTATAAAATTGATGTCACTTTAAATGATGAAGCACATCTATTAACTGGATCAGCAGAAATAACTTACCAAAACAACGCACCAAACGCACTTTCTGAAATCTATTTCCACCTCTGGGCAAATGCATATCAATCCAAATCATCAGCTTTTGCAAAACAAAAGTTGCGTGATAGAAGTACGGAATTCTATTTTGCAAAGCCCGAAGAAATGGGTGGTTATGAACAAATCGATTTTTTAGCAAATGGCAAAAAATTGACTTGGACTTACGACAAAGAACATCGCGACATTGCAAAAATTGACCTCGCTACTCCACTGGCAAGTGGTGAAAGTATTACGCTTTCGATTCCTTTTGAGGTGCGCGTGCCGAACTCCTACTCTCGTTTTGGACACGTGAAAACTTCTTACCAAATGACGCAGTGGTATCCGAAACCAGCGGTTTACAACCAAAATGGTTGGCATGCGATGCCCTATCTTGACATGGGTGAATTTTACTCAGAGTTTGGAAACTTTGATGTGACGATCACGATTCCTAAAAACTATATCGTTGCTTCCACTGGAACATTAGAAACTGAAAGTGAAAAGGAATTTTTGAATCAAAAAGTAAATGAAACTTATCAGCAAATTGAGAATGGTTTCAAAAAGGATTTGCTTTTCCCAGCCTCAGCTACTGAGACAAAAACGATTCGCTATACCGCTGAAAACCTCCATGATTTTGCATGGTTTGCGGATAAAAGATTTCATGTGGTAAAAGATGTGGCGACGATTGGCGATGGTCAAACTGTTGAAACTTGGGCCTTTTTCACCAACGAACAAGCGAAGATGTGGACCAAAGGTGCATTCTACGCTAAACGCGCTGTGGAGCATTATTCCAAACATGTGGGAGATTATCCTTGGCCACATGCGACTGCTGTCCAGAGTGCCCTCTCTGCGGGTGCTGGAATGGAATATCCGATGATTACGGTGATTGGTCGAGCAGGTAATGCGAAGGCGCTTGACCGCGTGATAACACATGAGGTGGGACATAATTGGTTTTATGGAATTTTGGCCAATAACGAACGGACAGATGCATGGTTTGACGAAGGTTTGAACACCTATTACGAAAACCGTTACATGCTTGAATTTTATAAGAACGATGATGAGGTTGATTTGCCTTCTTTCATAAAAGGAGGTTCTAAAATGGGCGTAAATGAATTGGGTTGTCTTTATCATGATCGTCGCCATTTGGATCAAGCACCTCAGACGCATTCCAATGAATTGGTTCCTTTAAATTATGCACTTGCAGCTTATGCCAAACCTGGAAGAGCATTGCGTTTATTGGAAAAATACGTTGGAACGGAAGCCTACGACGTAGCAATGAAAACCTATTTTGACCAATGGAAATTCAAACATCCGCAACCTGATGATTTTCAAAAATCGTTGGAAAGTTCTTTGGGAAAGAGATTAGATTGGTTGTTTGACGGGCTGCTCTACTCTATTCGTAAATCTGATTTTTCTATTAAAAATGTGAAAGAAATTGCGGAAGGTTATGCGATTACAGTAAAAAATAAAGGAAATCTTTCTACTCCATTTCCAATACAGGGAATCAAAAATGGAGCAATCATTTCTGAAAAATGGTTCGATGGCGTTGAGAAATCAACAATTATAAATTTTCCGAAAGGAGATTATGATAAAATTGTAATCGATGAAAATCACGTGACCTTAGACGTTCAACGAAAAAACAATCATATAAAAACAAGTGGTGCTTTGCCCAAAATGGAACCATTGGAATTTGCTTTTTTAGGAGGAATTGAAAATCCCGCAAAGAGTAGAATTAATTACTTGCCTGCTTTAGGATTCAATGATTATGATGGAGCGATGATTGGAATGGCCTTTTATTCCAATCCAGTTCCTGCTCGAAAGTTTGAATATTATGTAGCGCCGATGTTTGGCGTCAATCGACAATCATTGGTCGGTATTGGAAAAATCAGATACAATAAATATTTTCAAAAAGGAGCGTTTCATCGAATCGCTTTTGAGGTTGGAGCGAAGAGTTTTGGGCTTGATTATTCAGACACCTATGATCGTTTTTCAGAGTATTTCAAAATTGCACCAAAAATTATATTTAATTTTAGAAAGTCAAAAGCGGTATCGAACATCAGCCAGCAATTGAGTTTTAGAACGGTCTTCATCAATCAATCTCGTATAAAAGGAATTGATGCAGGTGCCAATATTTCACAAAAAATAAACAATGAATATTATGTGAATGATTTGGAATACAATTTCAAAAATGAAAATATTTTGAAGCCATTCAATGCAACGGCAAATATCCATCAAGGAGCTGGTTTTATAAAAACATTTGCCAATGCAAACCAAACTTTCAAATTTATGAAAGGTAAAAAGCGTTTTCAAATAAAAGGTTTTGCCGGTTGGATGAATCAGGAAAATAAAGACAAATCGCTTCCACCAAAAGTTGATTATCAAATCAATGGCGTCGTTTCGAGTAGTTTAGCGCAAAGAGATTATATGTTTGATGAATTGATGTTTGGACGCTCGTCAAATAATAGTTTTTTCAATAATCAAATATTTGATAGAGATGCTAATTTGAGAGTCAATAGAATCGCAGGAGGTTCAGATGATTGGATGGTTGGTTTTGGTTTACAAACTGGGATTCCGAATCCATTGCCAATTGAAGCATATCTTGATTTGGCAATTCTACCTGATGGCGATTCTGTTACAACCTTGTACAGTGGTGGATTGGCCGTCATTGTTTTGAGAGATATTTTTGAAGTATATTTCCCTATTATTCAAACCAAAAGTCTAATTGACCCGAGTGCTCCTGGGTTCTTTCAGCAAATGAGTTTTAAATTAAATTTAAACAAGGCGAATCCTTGGTACATTATTAATAATTTTAAATTATGAGGATAAATAATGAGGATGTAACGATTAGAAGAGCAAAAATCGAAGACATGGGTGGCATTCTGGAATTGGTCAAAGAGTTGGCTCAATTTGAAGAAGCAGAAGATCAAGTGAAGACTACGATTGAAGATTATGAGAAAAACTTCCTAACTGGGGTCTTTGACGCGAGTGTCGCTGAAATTGATGGTAAGATTGTAGGGATGGTATTATACTTCGTTTGCTGGAGTACATGGAAAGGAAGAATGATGTATTTGGATGATTTCGTCGTCAAAGAAGATTTTCGTCAACTCGGTGTTGGGCAAATGTTATTTGATGAATTATTCATCGAAGCAAAAAAAAGAGGGTG
>CALLVG010000300.1 GCA_938010715.1 uncultured Saprospiraceae bacterium | reverse complement strand
TTCCCGATTTCAAAAAATTAGTGAAGGAAAAGTGATTGATAATGAGGTTTTTCGAGCTAATTTTTTGAATTGAAGAGGGAAGTTATTTTTTGAGTAATACTAAACCGCCTGCACCACATCATATTGAGTTAAAACATGCATACCGCCTGCCTTATCTTTCGCGACAACAGCCTTGTTATCTTTTGTGAAATATTTACTCAATTGTGTGAAAGGCAAGTCTTCTTCCACCAAAGGAAAAGACGGAGTCATGATTTCGCTTACCTCATTTTCTGAATTGGCTAACGGATTGGCCAAAATATGTTTTAAAACAGCACTTTCCGTCAATGAACCAACCATAGTTCCGTTGTCCATTACTGGAATTTGAGAAATATCTTTATCTTTCATGATATTGAAAGCATCTCTTACTTTTACATCTTTTTGAACAGAGATAAAGTCTTTAACTGCCTTCTTTGAAATCAAGTCTTTTACTTTCAGTTCATCGTCCAAAAAGCCGCGGTCACGCATCCAATCATCATTGTATAATTTTCCGACGTAACGACTTCCGTGGTCATGGAAAATTACGACTACTACATCATCTTTGGTCAACCTGTCTTTTAATTGAATCAAACCTGCAACCGCCGAACCGCAAGAGTAGCCCAACAAAAGACCTTCCTCTCTTGCCAAACGGCGAGCCATCAAGGCTCCGTCTTTATCAGATACTTTTTCAAAATAATCAATCAAACTAAAATCTACATTTTTAGGTAGAATATCTTCTCCGATTCCTTCTGTGATGTATGGATAAATTTCTTTTTCATCGAACTCACCAGTTTCGTGATATTTTTTAAAAACAGAACCATAAGTATCTACGCCCCAAATTTTTACATTTGGGTTCTTTTCTTTTAAGTATTTTGCTGTACCGGAGATGGTTCCACCAGTTCCAACACCTACGATTAAATGAGTGATTTTACCTTCCGTTTGTTCCCAAATTTCTGGACCAGTTGATTCGTAATGTGCTTGGCGATTACTCAAATTATCATATTGGTTACACCAAAATGAATTTGGAATTTCTTTGCTCAGTCGTTCCGCGACGCTATAATATGATTTTGGGTCGTCTGCTGCAACGTTCGTTGGACAAACAATTACCTCTGCGCCCATCGCTCTCAAAATGTCAAACTTCTCTTTTGATTGTTTATCAGTTGTCGTGAAAATACAACGGTAACCTTTTACACATCCAGCTAAAGCGACACCCATTCCAGTATTCCCAGAAGTACATTCGATGATAGTTCCACCTGGCTTGAGTAAACCTGCTTTCTCTGCGTCTTCCACCATTTTCAACGCCATTCTGTCTTTGATAGAGTTGCCAGGGTTAAAAGTTTCTACTTTACCTAAAACTAAAGCAGGGATCTCCGCGACTACTTTATTCAATTTAATCATCGGCGTATTCCCGATTGCTTCCAAAATATTATTATGATACATATCGTATAAATTTAAAATACATTAGGCTTTTCTACAATAGAAAACCAAGCCAAATTTTGTTCCGCAAAGGTAGGATTTACAGCCTTCAAAAGAATAATTTATGGTGTTTTATCAAAAAAAATACATAAAAAACGGGCAACTGAATTTCAGTTGCCCGTTTTGCTGAAGTTTTGCCTCGAAAAGCGAAGCGGTCTAACGCTCGCAGCGTAGTGATCTTAAATCTAATCAGCGACTAATTCAAAGTCTGTTCTTCTGTTTTGCGCTTTTCCATCGGCTGTATCATTGGGGGCAACTGGCTTATCTGGCCCATTTCCAATAATAATAAACCTATTGTAAGGCATTTTATGAGTATTCACTAAATATTCTCTTACAGAAGCCGCTCTCTTTTCAGAAAGTGAAATGTTTCCAGCTCTTCCCCCCACAGAATCCGTATTTCCTTCAATACGAATACGTTTGTTGGCGAAGGCTTTTGCAATTTCTACGAACTCTCGGTCGATGATATATTTTGCATTTTCATCTAACTGATATTCACCTGAACGGAAGCGAATACTCACCTGCTTGGAAGCAATGGCTTCTTTTCCTTTACCTTCATCAGCTGTGATTTTGGTAAACTGTTTTGATTTTTCCGCATCATGCATAACACCTGCCAAAGATTTTGTACTTTCTACAATTTGAGGATATGAAATTAATCTCCAGTTGGGAACATTACCTTCGATGTAGCCTAAATCTTTATAAGTTTGTGCCATACGCGTATAGAGTGAATTTCCATTTACACCTTTGAAATCTCTATTCAAACCAAAGAAATTTAAGTTATCACCATGCGTGGTAAGACGTACATTGTTGATGGCTTTATAAGTATCATCCACTGTAAAACCAGCAAAGTTTTCCGCTAAAATTTTAGCAGCTTTTCGCTTGTTGGCATCTGAAGTGTTGATTTCCGCGGCTCCTTTCATCCATCCTTCATATAGTTGCTTAACCCTTTTTGAGTTATTTTCTACAAAAGACCTTTTAGCCATAAAAATATCTGCAATGATATTTGATGCAGATTTTGAATTTTCCAATATACGTGCTCCTGGTACTGCTTGGATACATGCTTCATCATCTGGAGACCAAACCACTGCTGCATCAACTCGACCTGATTTGAAAATCTCAGCAGCATCAATTGCAGATGCTTGTTTTACAATCGTAACATCGCTTGTACTCAGACCACCTGCTTCCAACAACCAAATAAGGAAGGAATGAGAAGGCGTCATTTCTGCTACAGCAATTTTTTTACCCTTCAAATCTCTAACTCGATTGATACCTCTTCGAGCAACAATTGCATCTCCACCGCGTGACCAATCAGCTTGGAAAACGACAACTGGATCATACGCTTTCAAGGCATTTACTTCCGTTGGAAACGCATCTATTGTAGCCCAAAGTAAGTCCACATCATCGTTTTTGAATGCAGCCCTACTGGCATCAAAATCATCTAAAATTTTGAATTCTACCTGAAAACCATAGTCCTTGTAGAAACGAGAATTTCGGTTTGCTTTGAATCCTTCATTGTAATATTGACCACCTGCATATCCACCCCAAGTCACCACTCCAATTTTGATGATATCGGAATTGTTGTCACGATCTCTTTTGTCTGTCACAGGGACATTGCTGTTGTTGCTGTCACTATTATTATTTTTATCGTTTTGAGTGACTTGAGCATCATTTTGCAAATCTCTGCCTGCTTCGGTATTATTTAAAAAATATTGAATACCGAAAAATAATGCACCTACGATTAATAGGGTTATTAATAATTTAGAAAAGGCTGTTAATTTCCTTGCCATGAAATTTTTAAATTTAAAAGTTAAATGTTGAAGGTTCAAAGTTGGGAAAGCCCAATTAGACTTTTTACCTAAAAAAAATAAGTTGACTTAAGGAACGTTTAAAAAATAACTTATAAAAGTTTGAATATTTTTTACATGTTCCTAAGCGCTTGTTTAAATAGACTTTATTCAAAAAAACTATCGTATTGATTTTTACTGTTCCGTGCTCGTTCTGGTTTCGTAATCGGGGAATCCAAATCTAAGACATCCGCTTTATTTTCTGCTTGCAAAAGTAAGTCCTCTTTTTCATCTCCTAAAATTATGGATACGCCTTTATTCTCCCATTCCTCCAGCATTCGCAATCCTTCTTCTTCAAAAACACCATTTTGCAAGTCAATTGAGTCCATAAAATTAGCGGACATATCCATGAATCGTTCCATTTCACCTACCTTTTGACTCACATCTATCGCAATCGCTTCGAGTGCCATGTCAAACATTTCCTTTTTATCCTTATCTCCGTTGATGATAGTCATGGCTGATTTCATCGCTGAATGGCTTGCCAAAATCGCTTTGCGCTCTTGGTCTTTGACTTTCACTTGGTCTTTTACATCCTCAATCAAAACCTCAGAGTTTTGATACATTTTGGTCAAAACTCGATAAAGGATTTCCATTTTTTTATACAAATCCTCCAGTTTCAAGTTGGATTCTTTGAGGCGTCCTGCCTTACGGCTTTTCAAAATCATCACCTGTTGCTCTTGCGAATCTTTCGCTTTTTGTGCCAAAGTGAGATTGCTTTGAATATTCTTTTTATTGGTAACTATTGATTCGTTCAGCTTATGCAATTGACCTCTCAATTTGGCAATCTGTCGATTCATGTTCCGAAGATTCGATTCCAAATCTGATACATATCCTTTCAATATTCCAATCGGATCAATTTCAATAAACCAACCTGTTATGGTACGCATCGCAGATTTATACATGTACCAAACTAAGGCGCGCATTTTGGGGTCGAGTACCAGGTAAACCACTGCTCCCAATGCAGCCAATAGCCCTGCTAAAGTCAACATATTGGACATGGCTCCAACCAAAAAAGGTAAAAGTGCTGACAGTAAGAATCCACCTCCAATCACCAAACCAGCCAAAACGATTCCACCTGCAATGCCTTCAGGTCGTTGCCAAAATGATTTCGGTTTATAATCTTTAAAATTCATTTAATTTTTCTTGAAATAGCTATATCCTAAAAATGCTAAACCCGCTACAACAGCAATTCTAAGAATCATCGCAATGAGTCCACCTAAAACTTTAAATACCAAAAGGCCTCCGATAATTAATACTCCAAAGCCAATCATTTGATTCTGTTTCATGATGTTTGTTTTTTTTGTTAAAAAATGAAAGTTTGAGAGAATGAGCGTTTGAGAAATGAGCGTCTCTCATTCTCTCAAATCCTCTCATTCTCTCGTCCTCTCGTCCTCTGCTACTTAAGATACTTCTTCATATTCTCAAAGTCACTCTGAATTTGAGAACTCAGAAGCTGGTACGAAGCTAAAAAATTACTTCGAGTTACTTGCACTTTTGCCGTTGCTCCGGAGATTTCTGACTTCATCTTTTCGGCTTGTTTTTCGTGCTGAGCGATTTCTTCTGTTAATTTTTTGATTTGTGCTTGTTTGTTTTTGACGGTAGCATCAAGGTTTTTGATTTCCTCTTGTTTGGATTTTATTTGATTGGATTGCTGATTGGCAACAGCCTGTTGAAACTTCTTTTCTTCATTTGCCAAAACCTTAATATAATGTTGCGTTGATTGAATCAACTTCGGCGCAGAAACACCCATTGTTTGAGCCATTGCAAATGCAGATTGGTAACGCGTCGCCTCATCCATTGACATTTTTTTGAGCGATTCCAAAGAGCGTTTATACTCCATGTAATCGAACCCATCAAGGTTATTTTCCTCCAATGCTTTCACTAAAATATCGGTAAATTTTTTGGTGGCAGTTCCATTTGATGGAGCAGATGTGGGACTTGGCGATACGCGAGCAGCTGGCGTCGATTTTGCAGCTGGCTTAGAAGTTGGCGTTTCGTTTTTCGCTTTTGGTGTAGCTGTTTCATCTTCAACTATAAAAAGCGATTTAATCTTTTTGAACATGTAGTATTTTTTTGAATCAGGAGTTCATTACAGAAAGCGGCAAAGTACTTGACTTGTTTAATGTAAACCTAATCTTTCGACCAGAGTAATAAATTATCCCACAAAATAAGTAAAAACCCAATAATAGGTAAATGACTTTTGAAATAACTATCCCAGTCCTGAATGAAGAGGAAACTTTGCAGCAGCAAGTTTCTATTTTATTTGATTTTTTGTTTGAAAATTTTCCACAAAAGGCAGACTGGAAAATAGTCATTGCTGATAATGGATCGACAGATAAAACTTTTAAAATTGCCAAAATGCTGAAATCAAATTTAGGCAATATTCGGTTAATTCAAACAGAAAAAAGAGGAGTAGGATTGGCCTTGAAAACTTCTTGGTTGTCTTCTGACGCTGATTTGATTGGATACATGGATTTGGATTTGGCAACTGATTTGGCGCATTTTTTAGAATTGGTACAAGTGGTTGATAATCAAGAGATTGACTTGATTTATGGTACTCGTTTGCACTCAAAATCAGAAGTGATTGGTCGTACTTTGAAAAGAGAAATTACTTCAAGGATATTCAATTTTTTAGTATCAAATTATCTACGAACGAGTTTCTCAGATGGGATGTGTGGTTTTAAATTTTTGAAACGAAAACATCTTCAAAAACTAATAGATGCAGGAGCTGTGAGTGATGGTTGGTTTTTCAGCACAGAACTTTTAGCCACTGCGGAATGGAATAATTTGAAAATATATGAACTGCCCGTAAAATGGACAGACGATGTAGGCAGTAGTAAAGTAAAAATTTTCAAATTAGCTAAAGAATATCTCAAAGCAATGGAAGTACTTCGTCAACGAAAACTGAAAACTACGTGAGGGAATACGATTTCGTCATCGTTGGTGGAGGTTTATTTGGCAGTTATGCGGCTGTTTATCTTTCTCAAAAAGGTTTTTCGGTTTGTATTTTAGAAAAAGAAAAAGAATTATTTCAAAAAGCATCGACGGTCAATCAGGCGCGAATCCACTCGGGTTATCATTACCCAAGAAGTATCGCAACTGCTCAAATCAGCGAAGAATACAAAGCGCGATTTATAAAAGACCATGCTGAATTTATCAATGACAAATTCACCCATTTTTACGCAATTGATAAATTTAACTCTATGACAGATGCTGCTCAGTTTGAGCGGTTTTGTAATTATTTAAAAATCCCTTGTAAACGAATTTTGGAACATGATTCTATCAAACTAAATAGACTCGAATCCTTGTTTGAAACGAAAGAATATTCTTTCGACGGAAGTCAAATTGCTAAATTTTACCAATCAAAATTGGAGCAAGCAAAGAACATTGAAATTAAAAAAAGAATTGAAGTAAAAGCAGCCAATCCATTCAACGAATTTTGGGAAATCGAAATTCAAGACATTGATAATCAGTTGGTTACGAGAATTAAAACCAATAAAGTAATCTCAGCAAGCTACGCTGGAACCAATGGGATTTTAAATATATTTGGCCAAAAAGAAATCAATTTAATCCATGAAATTACTGAAATTGCAATAGCTGAGGTCAGCGGTTTTGGAGCAGCTGGTTTGACGGTGATGGATGGCCCATTTACTTCAATGATGCCTTTTGGATTGTCTGGGAAATATTCCCTTTCCTCGGTTTCTTATACGCCACATGAAATTTCAAAAAATAATCAACCGACCTTTTCCTGTCAACTAAAAGTAAAAAGCTGTCGCCCTGATTTTCCATCAATTTGTGATACCTGTATAGCAAAACCAAAAACTAATTTCGCAAAAATGGAACATCAAATCCGGCATTACTTAAAAGAAAAGGTAGAATTGAAATACGCAGGTTCTAAATTTACTATAAAAAGTAAGTTAAAAGCCAGTTATATAGACGATGGTCGGCCAACGCATGTCGTGAAATTGCAAGAGAATCCCTCCTTTTATTGCATATTTGCAGGGAAAATTAACTCCATTTACGAAATTGAAAAGGTTGTATAGAAAGATGAAAATATATTTATGAGTAAAATAAAATTAATAGAAAATCACTCTGAAATAGGTGCTGGCACAAGGGGAGCAAGTTTAGGAGTAGATGCAATAAAAATTGCTTCCATCAATGCATCAAGCGAGTTTTTTGCAAATTTTCCATCTGAAAAAGTGCCAACAGAGAATGATATTCTTTTTAAACGTCGAAAACCTTCTTTCGCAAAAAATATAAAGGAAATTTCAAAAGTATTTGAGTACTTATCTCACTCTTTAAAGAACACTTTCAATAATGGGTTTTTCCCAATCGTTTTGGCAGGTGATCACTCAAGTGCTGCTGGCACTATAGCGGGGATAAAAGCTACTTTTCCAAATAAAAGATTGGGGGTGATTTGGGTGGATGCACATGCAGATTTGCACTCCCCTTACACCACGCCTTCTGGCAATGTTCACGGAATGCCTTTGGCAATTTCTTTGGGCGAAGATAATTTGGATAGAAAATCCAATGAGGTAAAAGGGGCTACTTTAGAAGGTTGGGAAAATCTGAAAAATTTTGCTGGAATTTCACCTAAAATCAATTATGAAGATATAGTTTTTTTTGGCGTTCGTGATACAGAAGATCAAGAAGATTACTTAATAAAAAAGCATCATCTTAAATGTTTTTCGGTGACCGATGTTCGAACCAAAGGAATTGAAACAGCTGTAAATGAAGCAAATGAATATCTTGAAAATTGTGATTTGATTTATATCTCTTTCGATGTCGATAGTATGGATTGTAATTACGTTTCGCACGGAACTGGAACGCCCGTTCCCGTTGGTTTTTCGGAATATGAGGCGACTAAGCTATTGCTAAATCTTTTGAAAAACGAAAAAGTATGTTGTTTTGAAGTTACAGAAGTGAATCCAACCTTGGACGAAAAATGTAATGTTATGGCTGAAACTGCTTTTAGAATTTTAGAAAAATCAGCAGCTATTTTAGAAAAGAAAAAATCCCCTTTTACTCGAAATGGGCAAGCCGTCTAATATCAAAAAAGCAACTCAATTTTCAGTTAAGTAGCTTAAGTTAAATAATCGTCATTTCTGGCAGAGCAGATTTTTTGCTAATCAAGGCAAAAAATCAATGCAAAGCCGAGCTACGGAATTATTTTTTTACAAAGAGTAGCGAAAAATATATTTGTCACAAATCTGTCGAATATAAAAGCATTGCTGCTCAAACCCAGTTTTCACACCCAACCTTGACTGGTATTCTCTTCGTAATCTGTTAAAAGTAAAGTACGTTGCCAAAAGGCATGTCACTTATCGGTATATTTACTCGGTTTTCTACGTAAAAAAATACCACAAACAGATTTGTAAAATTATGAACACTCCCGTATTTAGAACCTTTTTTTTTATTCAAAATAAATGTTGGATAAGTCTTCTATGCCTAATCTTTTCGCTGCCTTCAGGTTTATTGGGGCAGTTTGTCATTAATGGCTCTGCAAGAGATTTGGGTGGAGATTGCTACCGATTAACTAGAGATAGGAATAATCAAACTGGCAATATTCTTTCAACCGAGTCTATAGATTTGACCAAACCATTCTTCGTAGATGCCTTTATTAATTTTGGTACTAAAAATGGCTCAGGTGCAGATGGTATCGCTTTTATTATGACCAGTGATAATAATCTGAGTGGACAACAAGGTGGAGGAATTGGTTATTTGAATATTGAACCATCTATCATTGTAGAAATGGATACTTGGTCCAATGGAATTTATAGTGATCCTAATCAAGATCATATTGCGATCGTGAAAAACGGCGACCCAGAACATTTTGGTTCAAACAGTTTGGCAGCACCTGTTACGATGTCAAATATAGAGGATGGTGATGAACACTGTTTTAGAATGTCTTGGAATCCAGATACTAAAGAGTTCGTTGCTTTTTTGGATGGAACCAGGGTTCGATACTTTGGAGATATTGTAACCGAAATTTTTAATGGAGACCCTAATGTTTTTTGGGGTTTTACGGCAAGTACAGGTGGTTCTAATAATAATCAAACGGTATGTATCAATGGTTCTGAAACGACAGTTGAACCGATGTTGGATACCATTATCTGCCAAGGTTTGGATGTAGAATTAAATGCCACACCGAATGGCGTAACCTACGCTTGGAATCCTGATCCGACACTTTCCGCAATTGATATTCAGAATCCAATTGCTTCTACGCTCGATTCTATTCAATACGAAGTGACTGTTTCCTATCAATGTGGCGGAAGTTATAACGATACAGTCGTGGTCATTCCGTTTGTTCCACAAATAGAGTTTGAGCCATTAAGGCCACTTTGCGAGAATGACCCACCTCAACTATTAAACGTTTTTCCAGAAGGCGGATTTTTTGATGGAATCGGAATAGATGGAGATTCATTTGATCCCGCAATTTCTGGAGTCGGTTCGTTTGAACTTACTTACGAAATTGAAGAACGGGGCTGCCTAAAAGATTCTTCCATAATTGTAGAAGTAAACGAAGTAACTCCCATCATTTTAAGTCCTCCTGGAGAGTTTTGTGAAAATGAATCCGATTTTCAACTTGCCGCTACACCTTTGAGTGGATTTTGGCAAGGTGATGTTACCAGTACGGGAATGATTCAACCTTCTGTTTTGGGCGCTGGAGATTTTGAAGCGACTTATGTTTATATCAATGCAAATGATTGCACAGATTCCGTGACAGTTGCTTTTAAAGTAAATCCAAAACCAGTTGTGGATATTTCCGCAGTAACACCGCTTTGTGTCAATTCAGATTCGATTACTTTGGATGCCGCTCCACTGGGTGGCACTTGGTCGGGTACGACGATGGATAGCCTTTTTGTACCGAACCAATTTGGCGTTGGAAGTTTCCAAACGATTTATGAATTTTCGGATAATAAAGGTTGTAAAAACTCCGATACACTCGATATTGTAATCAATGATTTACCAATGATTACCTTCGATCCAATAGCTCCTTTTTGTAATAATGATTCTATTTCAACTTTAGGAATAAATCCAATGGGCGGAGTTTGGAGTGGAAATGTGGATGCAATGGGAAGATTCGATCCACCTTCGATGGCGCCAGGGAATTATACTTCCTATTACGAATTTACAGACGGAAACAGTTGTACCAATAGTGATAGTATTGTAGTGACTATCAACCCAGTTCCTGTAGTTGAAATAACACCTGTACCAAGTGTCTGTGAAACTGAACCTCCAATTAGTTTAGTTGGTACGCCTGTCATGGGCGATTGGGCAGGAAGCGCAACTCCTTCAGGCCAGTTTGTTCCAGTAAATGCGATGATTGGTTCCAACGAGGTTATCTATCAATTTACCAATAGTTTTGGGTGTATTGAAGATGATACTTTAGAAATTACGATTTTAGAAAATCCAGAAATTATCTTGACTTCGCCTCAAACTTTTTGCGAAAGTGAAGCCATAGCCACTTTAAGTACAAACCTTTCTCCAGGGACTTGGATTGGAGCAGTTGATGCGATGGGTATGATAACCCCCTCTACTTTGGGTGATGGAAATTTTGCAGCTGAATATCAATATACTGACGCTCAAGGTTGTTCCGATACCCTAAATTTTCAAATAGAAATTCTACCCATTCCGATTATAGATTTTTCTAATCTCGGACCTTTTTGTGAAAATGAATCGACTCAAATCATTTCTGCAACTCCATCAACTGGAACTTGGTCTAGCTTTACGGATGGAAGCGGAAGTTTTGAACCCAGCGCATTGTCAACAGGTAGCCATGATTTTTCCTACTTTTATACGGATGGGAATGGCTGTAAAACTGATACCACAATTTCTGTTTTGATAAATGCTGCCCCATTGGTTCAGATTCAGCCGATTGATAGTTTATGTCCCGATGGTTTACCCGTACAATTGAATGCCAATTTGCCAAACGGAACTTGGAGTGGAGCCGCCAATTCGGACGGGATGGTTGACCCGATGGCTCTTGGGTCAGGTGTTCAGGAAGCGATTTATAGTTTCACCAACCAAGTTGGTTGCACCGAGAGTGACACTATTGAATTTATTGTGAGGCAGCCAGATGTAATCGTTTTTCCTTCAATCGATCCATTTTGTTTAGAAAATAAAATGGAACAATTGACTGCAATGCCAGCAATGGGAACATGGTCAGGAGTTGTTGCTAATGATGGTTCGTTTAATCCAACCGATTTAGGTTTTGGGAATTTTCAAGCAAATTATTCCTACACAAGTCCAGCTGGTTGTGAGGTCAATCGTACGCTTGATTTTCAAATTTTAGAACCCGTTAATATTGTTTTTGGTGATAGTGTTTTTTGTCAAAATGAAATGCCTCAGCAATTGGTAGCCAATCCTTCAGGAGGAATTTGGGTAGCAAGTTTGGTGGATTCGGGAGGAGTAATTGACCCATCTGATTTTGCGGTTGGAAACTCCACAGTTGAATATACCTACATTCAACCACAAGGAAACTGTCAAGTAACCGAAACTTTAAATATTTCGATTAATGAAGTTCCTGATTTAGAAATTTTAGGAGATACCAGTTTTTGCCAAACCCTTGGCAATCAGTCTTTTACAGGAACCCCTACGAATGGAACATGGACTGGCGTCGCCGATAATTCGGGTTCTGTCAATCCTATGGATTTGAGTTTGGGCAGTCATTTTATAACCTACGCTTTTACCTCTACTGAAAACTGTAGCAATACGATTGATCAAGAAATTATTATTACAGCGCCACCCACCGCAACCTTCACGGGCGATGAAATTATCTGTGAAGGACAAGGGCCAATTGATTTAACTTTAAATTTAACTGGAACAGCTCCCTTTGACTTAGTTATTTCAGATGGACAAAATACGCTGCCAATTAGAGGGTTGAATCAAGGTGCCAGTTTTTCTGTAAATCCTTCATTAACAACAACTTATACTATTACTTCGGTTACAGATTCTGAATGTGAAAATACGGTTTCAAGTGCTGCAACAGTTACAGTAAATTCAACGCCATTTGCGACGGTCACGCCATCATTAGAGGTTTGTAATTCGGATGAAACGGGAGCGCCTACGGTTTTAGATTTTTCCACTCTAATAACGGATGGAGACGCAGGTGGAAACTGGGTTGATGTCGATAATTCAGGAGCGACTGGTAGTTTTCCTCGGTTAGATTTTTCGGGCATTTTAATAGGAACCTATGTGTTTGAATATACGACCAATAGTGCCGATGCGCCATGTGTTGACCAAAAATATTCAACAGAAATAACAATAAAAGAATGCAAATGCCCAAGTGTTGAAACGGCCACACCTCCTGTTTTATGCAATACGGATGCAACATTGGATTTGAGTACTTTAGAAATTACAACGGAATCAGGTGGTTGGACAATTCAAAGTGCGCCAGCTAATTCTACCGCTACAATCTTTTTAGGTGAATTTGAAGGAACGGGCTCAGTAGCTGGAGATTATTTGGTTCAATTTAATTTGTCGCAACCAGCACCTGGCGCTTGCCCAGAAAGTTCCACTCAAACCATTACTTTGACTGCGCCACCATTTGCAGATATTTTACCATTGGTGGATGTTTGTAACACAACTGCAGCAGGTAATACAACGATACTCGATTTTTCCACTTTAATAACTGCTGGAGATGATACTGGGACTTGGACAGCTATCGATAATTCTGGAGCGACTGGTAGCTTACCCGTTTTAGATTTTGAAAATATTCCAGAAGGGCAATATAGATTTAGTTATACCACGTCGGCTGCGGTTTCGCCATGTACTAATCAAACTTTTGAAGTAATCATCAATGTACGAGATTGCTCCTGCCCGAGTGTTAGTACTGGACCTGCTGGCCCATTTTGTTCCGATGATGCATTGCTTGATCTGAGTACGATTACGTTTACCAATGAGCCAGGGAGTTGGAGCATTACAAATGCACCAACTGGTTCGAGGGCATCAATTTCAAGTCAAAATTTTGATGCAAATGATTCAGCACCAGGAGATTATGAATTGACTTTTACATTAAGTACGCCCCCGCCTCCGAGTTGTCCATCAAGTTCTACTCAAACGATTACCATAAATGAAGCAACTTCTGCCATTGTTTCAAATTTTGGTGAAGTGTGTAATTCGACCATTTTGGGTGACCCGACGACCTTTGATTTTAGCACTTTGATTTTGGCTGGAAATCAAACTGGAACATGGGAAGATATTGATAATTCAGGAGCAACAGGCAATTTTCCAGTATTAGACTTTGTTGACATCGCGCCTGGTCAATATTTGTTTAGGTACACTTTAATCGGCGCAGCGCCTTGTACGAATCAGGTTTTTGAGACCACCATTTCGGTATTTGATTGTGCTTGCCCAAGTGTGTCAACAGCACCCGCGGGGCCTTTTTGTAATGATGATGCTATCTTAGATTTAAGCTCAATTACGATTACTTCCGAGGATGGAAATTGGTTTTTGACTGATAGCCCCACTGCTTCAACAGCTTCTATTGCAGGAGGAGTTTTTAATGCAAATGGTTCGGTAGGTGGAGATTACGAATTAACTTTTATTTTAAATGGTTTTCCGCCAGTTGGCTGTCCGCAAAGTTCAGTACAGGTAATCACTGTAGGTGAGGTCGTTACTGCTGGAACGCCTCCAAATCCAATTCAACTTTGCAATGATTTCACAACAATTGATCTAAATGATCAACTCATAGGCGCTTCTCCAGGTGGATATTGGAGAGACCTTTCGAGTACTCTGGCGGATGGTTTTGATGAGGTCACTGGTACAATTGATGGTTCGGTTTTAGAATCTGGATTTTATGAATTTGAATATGTTGCAAACACCACAGCACCTTGCCAAAAAGATAGTGTAAGATTTACTTTAGAAGTTCAAACGCCGCTGAACCCTGGAGCTTTGATTGAAAATATATTTTTATGCGAGGGAATCGACACGGTAATTTCATTGTACGATATGATTGAGGGGTATGACCTGGGAGGAGCATGGACTCAGATTTCAGGGCCAGCCTTAACCAATTCGAGCCTTACAAATGCAACAGTTGTATCCATAGATTTAGTGCCTGATAGATATATTTTTGAGTACCGAGTCAATCCAACTGGTTTTTGTCCTTCTGGATTTGTAACAGCAGAGATAACGATGAGGCCAACTCCAGTTGCAGATGCTGGTGATGATTTTGAACTTAATTGCGACCAACGTATAACCACTATCGGAACTCCTGTGAGTGGGGAGCCAAATTTGATTTACAATTGGACTGGTAATGTTTCGGATTCACTTTTACCTCAACCAACTGTTGGTGAAGGTGGTACTTATATTTTGACTGTTTCAAATGAAATAACTGGATGTACAAGTACTGATGAAATTGTTGTTTTGGAAAGCGCCGGAATTCCGCAACTTGAAATTGAGCGCGCAGATATCACCTGTTTTGGAGAAAATGATGGAACAATTGCTGTCTCAAATACAACAGGAGGGCGCCCCCCTTATGAGTTTAGTTTGAACGGTGGGCCATTCACAAATATCGCCCAATTTGATGAATTACTTTCTGGAAATTATACAATTGAGGTTAGAGATTCTGAAGGATGTTTGGACACCGAGCAGGTAACAATTACCGAGCCTCTTGAGTTGAGTGTAAACCTTTCCTCTACTTTGACTAGTGGAAACAATACCATTGAATATGGCGATTCTCTTACCTTATCTGCAAATATCACTGGACTTTATGATATGATTTTTTGGCGACCTGAAGAAGGTTTAGATACCTGTGCCAATGGGTGTTTGTCTCAAATTGTTCGTCCGACAATTTCAACAAGCTATCAAGTAACCGTGACCAATGAGCAAGGATGTACCGCTGAAGCCATCTTTCCAATTATTGTCATCAATTCGAGAAAGATTTATATACCAACCGCCTTTTCTCCAGACAATGATGGTCTCAATGACATCTTTCAAATTTTTGTTGGAAAAAATGTTGTAAAGGTAAATGACTTCGCGGTTTTTGACCGTTGGGGAGAGGAAGTTTTTAGAGATAGTGATTTTGTCCCAGACAATTCTACAACTGGATGGGATGGCCGCTTCCGAGGTAAATTTATGCAATCAGGTGTTTATGTTTATTATGCTGAAATTGAATTTACCGACGGAGCGAAAATTTTGTATGAAGGAGAATTGACGTTGTTGAGGTAGAATAATCTGTTGTTGCCATGTTGCCATTGTTGCCGTGTTGCCATTGTTGCCATGTTGGCTTCATTAAACAGAAATAGTAAAAACAGGAGTCATCCCGAATTTTAGTCAAAATTGCTCCGTAGTAGCAGCATCTTTGTAGAATATCATGGTAAAAACGAAGGAAAACCGTTCCGTAGGAGGGGAATCTAAAAATCGAAAATAAGATACCACACCTACGGCGCGGAATAATCCCAATAAGAATACATTTCTACAAAGATTTTGCACCTACAGAGCAGAGATTTTCAAATCCTTAGCATTGGTGAGTATTTTTAACGAAGAGCAAGGGAAAAATAATATTCAAACTGTTATAAGATATTTTTTGAGTAATACTTAACAGAAAAATCTTTGATTTTTCTGCGACTCGGCAACTCGCCTCAATCCCGCCATAAAAAAGGAAAAAGAACCAACCCTAAACCAAGAAGCATTGCGTTGATACCAACCAAAATTAAAATATCAGTATCAACACTTGAATCTTGAATCAATCCAAGCGCTTGAGCCGAAATTTTTAATAACGTTAGAATGATAGGTAAGATAAGTGGAAAACTAAGAATGGCCATGAGTGTCGCATTATTATTCGCTTGCGCAGCAATAGCAGAGATAAAAGTAAAAGTGATTGAAAAACCTAAACTTCCTAAAAGGATAGCGGTAACAAAGAGTGAATAATTACGAACTGGATTGCCTGCCAAAATTGAAAATGCAAAAAAAGAAATCATTCCAATCACTAACAAAAGTCCAGTATTGTAAAGAATTTTTGAAAGTAAAACGGCAATAGGATCAGTGATTTGGTAGTAATAAAGTTGTCTATTTCCACTTTCTTGAACGAAGCTTTTAGTCACCGCATTCACAGCCGCGAAAAGCATCACAATCCAAAATAAAGTATTCCATACTCGCGGTTCTACCTGAATAAAAACAGTATATATGATGAATACCGTTGAAAAAACATAAAGTAAAATACCACTGATGGCATACTTTTGACGCCACTCAAGTATTAATTCTTTCTTAAAAAGGATCCAGATTTGATTTAATAGCTCCATTTACGTTTAAAAATATGATGCGAAAGTAGGAAAACTTGTCAAACCAAAAAGGAACTCATATTTTCGCACTGGAATTTTTTCATCTTCTAATGAGGAAACACTGATTTTTATCTATGCGATTGATTGCCCTATTAGTTTTGGGATTTTTTTGGTTGGAAGGTGCTGCTGAATCTGGCAACCAATATTTTAAAGCATTTGCCGAATCGGGTGATGGTGTTTACTCACTACTCCGACGATATCAGTTAGACAAATTTCCATGTAACCACAAGGAATTTTATAAAATCAATCAATTAAAAAAGAACGCCTCTCTTCAAGCTGGAAAACCTTATTACCTGCCTATTCTAATTTACAAGTACGATAAGAAAAGTATTAGAACAACCATAGGAATTGCCGATTGGGAAAGGGCAGTTCGCATCCGAGATTTTAATTATGAAATGGTTGAAAAGGGAATTTTTAAAGAGCGTTATGAGCGAAATCAAAAGCTATTCGTTCCTTACCACGAAATAAAATGCCCTCCAACAGGTAATGAAATTCCACAAATTGATGCAATTGCAGATGTTTCAAAAGAAAGTTCAAAACCTAAGATTGAAAAAGAAGTCGAGTCAACTGCTCAAATTCAACCACCAAAAGAAGTTTCTAACGGTAAAGGCCGGAACTATCCAATTTTTGGTAAAAAATATGCTTTTACGCCACAGGTAAATCAAATGCTCAAGGGAAAAGTTTATTACGTGGTAAGTGGTCACGGAGGCCCCGACCCTGGCGCAGTTGGAAAGCGCGCCAAAAAAGAATTATGTGAGGATGAATATGCTTATGATGTGGCTTTACGATTGACTCGATTATTGATTGCACATGGTGCAACTGCGTACATGGTCATTCGAGATACTGACGGAATTCGAGATGGAAAATATTTGAAATGTGATACAGATGAAGTCGTTTGGGGAGGTCAACCCTTACCAAGAAGTCAAAAACCACGACTTTTTCAACGGTCTAATATCATCAATGAACTTTACGAAAAACACAAAAAACAAGGGGTAACTGAACAGAAAAATATTGTGATTCACATAGATTCGAGAAGTAAAAAGCAAAGGGCTGATGTGTTTTTCTATTATTTTCCTGACAGTAAACCTGGGAAGCGACTGGCGCAAAGAATCCATCGTGTCATCGGAAATAAATATCGAAAATATAGGAGCAGTGGCAAATATTCAGGTACCGTAACTGGAAGAGATTTACACATGCTCCGCGAATGCAAACCGACCTCTGTTTACATCGAATTAGGTAATATTCGTAATCCAAGTGATCAGAAACGATTTGTAATTCAATCTAATCGTCAGGCTTTGGCTCAGTGGTTATTTGAGGGGTTGGTACCGAAATAAGTAGCGCGGTTTATCTCAATAACTTCGACTTCGTTCAGCACTGCGCTTCAAGCAAGCACGTCTTATTGCTTAATGCAAAGCAGCACGAATCGGCAACGCATCAATTATCTCACCCTCTCTTTCCACCCACCATTTTAATCGATCATAGACCTGATCTTCAGGAAAATAATTAAGCGCCATTTTTACAAAAACATTTCCATGTTTCGCTTCAGAAACCCAAAGCAGTTTATAAAAACGAGCCAGCTCAGGATCTGTTTGTGCTTCTGCTACTAATTTGAAGCGTTCTGCTCCGCGCGTTTCTACAATCGAACCAATCAACATTCTATCAAGAAAACGTTCATTTCTACCGCTATGACAGATTTTTAATAATAATTTTAAATAAGGATCTTCCTCTATTTTGTGTGGTAAAGAAATTCCTCGTGATACCATCAAATTGTAAACTTGCTGAAAGTGTTCTAACTCTTCAATTCCAATCTCAATCAACTCTGGGATAATTTCTAAACGATCTGGATATTTTGCTACCATTCCCATGGAGAAAGCAGATGCTTTTCTTTCGCAATCTGCATGATCAATTAGAAACTTATTGAAATCATTCATTACGGCTTCTACCCATTCTGGTTTGGAAGCGACTGCTACGTCGAGGTTATACTTCATAGTTTGTTTTTTTTGTAGGAAAGAGGTCTGAGGGGAAAGAAAAGAGGAGGCAGGTTAAAGTCGCTAATGGACTTCTCTCTCCTGATCCCTCTCCCCTCTTTCCTAAATCTATCCCTTCGTATAAATTACTGGTGTATCTGTATTGTAAAAAATAAATGACCAAAAATCTGATTGTTCTTCAATGATTTTTGAAGTAGGTTTTCCAGCTCCATGACCTGCATCAACTGCAACTCGAATCAAAACTGGATTGTCTCCTTTGTGTGCTTTTTGAAGTTCAGCTGCAAACTTGAAAGAGTGTGCAGGAACAACACGATCATCGTGGTCTGCTGTTGTAACCATTGTCGCTGGATATTCAACTCCCGGCTTCAAATTATGCAAAGGAGAATAGCCCAAAAGATTTTTGAAATGAACTGGATCTTCGCTGCTTCCATACTCAGGAATCCAACCTTTTCCAACAGTAAATTTATGATATCGAAGCATATCCATCACGCCAACAGCGGGCATCGCTACTGCGTACAAATCCGGTCGTTGAGTCATGCAAGCACCAACCAATAAACCGCCGTTAGAACCACCAGCAATTGCTAATTTTTTGGAAGAAGTATATTTTTCATCAATCAAATATTCAGCAGCAGCGATGAAATCATCGAATACATTTTGCTTATTTAAAAGCATACCGCCTTTGTGCCAATCTTCTCCATACTCTCCACCTCCACGTAAATTTGGCATTGCGAAAACACCTCCATTTTCTAATAAAATAATTCGTGATGCGCTGAAAGAAGGCGTCAAACTGATATTGAATCCACCGTATGCATAAAGATAAGTGGTGTTATTGCCATTCATCTCCAATCCTTTTTTGTGAACAATGAACATGCTCACATCAGTACCATCTTTACTTTTGTAGAAAATTTGTTTTTCAACAAAATCTTCTGGATTGAATTCCAAATCTGCTTTAAAAAATTGAGTAGATTTCCCAGATTTCACATCGTATTTGAAAATAGTTGGAGGATAAGTAAATGAAGTATAAGTGTAAAATAAAGTTTCATGATTTTCTCTTCCTGAAAATCCACCTGCACTTCCTGTTCCTGGCAATTTTATTTCTTCCTTGCCTGTTCCATCATAATTCATTTTATAAAAACGGTCAGTTGCGTTTTGAAGGTAATTTGCGTACAAATATCCACCTCCAGTATTTACGCCTTGCAACAGATTTTCTGTTTCAGGAATAATGTCTTTCCAATTCTCTTTGCCTGGGTTTTTCATGTCCACTTCGACCAATCTATAGTTTGGTGCATCAATGTCTGTCTGCATCAAAAGTTTATCACCTAAACTATGTACAACCGAAGTTTTGTTATTATATCCTCCTGAAATCAATTGAAAATCGCCGCCTGTTTTTAGGTTTTTAGCATAAGTTGAAAAACCATTGGTTCCAGGTTGTTGGTACAAAATGAAATAGTTTTGATCTTCTGTTACACTTCCAAAGTGATAATAATCAGGATTCTTTTTATCTGCGAAAATCAATTCGTCTTTTGATTGAGGATCGCCTAATTTATGGAAATAAACCGAGTGGTTTTTGTTATCAGCCGACAATTCTCCGCCTGCTTTTGGGGCAGGATAGCGACTGTAGAAAAATCCATCTCCGCTCCAAGATGCACCCGAAAATTTAACCCATTCCAAAACATCTGGCAATTGTTTTTTAGTGGCAACTTCCATTACGTAGATTTTTTGCCAATCTGAACCTGCATCACTTCTGGAGTAGGCGACATATTTATCATCTTTGGAAAAACCAACTAAGTTGATAGAAGCAGTTCCTTCTTCTGACATTTTGTTCGGATCCAAAAACACCTCTGGTTCGCCATCCAATCCTTTTTGGATATAAATGACGGATTGGTTTTGCAACCCATCATTTTTATAAAAAAAGTAATATTCACCTACTTTAAAAGGAGAAGAAAGCTTCGGGTAATTGAATAATTTCTCATAACGATCTTTTATCGCTTGACGATACTCGATTTTGTCGAGATAGCCAAAAGTAGCAACGTTTTGGGCTTTAACCCATGCTTTTGTTTCTTCGGAATTATCATCTTCCAACCAACGGTAAGGGTCAGCAACTTTGGTTCCGTGATAGTCCTCTACAACGGAGGAGTCCATTCTTGTATTTGGGTAATCCACTTTTATCAATTCGTTTTTTATGTTATTTACAACTGTTGAGGTTTCATTATTGCAACTGAAAATCACAACTGCCAAAAATAGTATGTAAGTTAATCGTTTCATCGTCTTATGATTATATTAGAAAAAGTTGGTAAATGTACAAAAAGCTTATGCTTGAAAATTCATTATTTTCAATAAAATGTCTTGTCCTAATAGACTTTATTCTTATAACAGTTTGTAGATCAGCGAATGCTTATTTTTTTTGCTAATTGAGGCAAAAAATCTAAGCATACTACCGCGGCGGACGGTTCTATTTTTTAACGCGTTTCCCGATTTTACATCGGGGAAAAGTAGCGGAAAAAGAAGTATTTGATTGCGTACAAACTATTTTAAATTAAAGTCTAATAGGTTGGATTGAATGGTAGTGAATCAAATTTAAAAGAAATTTGCTCGTGTGGTTCTCGGAACCATCAGGTATTTTTATCAAATCTCCAGATTTGAGAAATTGTTCTTCAATGCTTTTCAATTGACCTGAATTCCGCAAGTTGCGATCTAAATTGGCTCAGGGAAATCATGGCTAAATTACTATATGGTTTCATGGCTTTTAAAAACAATTCAACCAGGTAACTATAGAACCATTGAAAAGCTACCTCATTGATCCCAACTTAAATTAATTAACACTCCGATCGACATAGAACCAAAAATGATAAAACTGGATATTAAGTGAAACTTACCGTTTGGCGCTACTTTTTTTTATAAGTCTAATTACCTTGTGACCTTTTAAGGAACGGTGATGAAATAATTAGTTAAGTAAAGTTGAAATAATAACATTTCGATTTGAAGCGGTTCTTTTCCTGTTATGCTTCCCCGATTAAAATCGGGACACGCGTTAAAAAGCCTCGCCAATGCTAAGGCATTGCCTACGTTTTTTGCCTCGCCTAACAAAAAAATAGCAATCAACCGCTCTACAACATTTTTTAGAATAAAGTCTATTCACCCATCACTTAAGACAAAAATTGCCGCTTGCAGCCAATCAATGAGTTTTTAAACAACTTCTTTAGTCTAATGTTCCTAATCATATTTCGTTGAATCAAAATGCAATAATGAACAAATTAATTACCCTTCTCTCTTTTCAAATCCTTTTTTTCTCAACCCTTTTTTCTCAGATTACTATTGAAGAAGCAAGGCAAATGCCCCTCGGTTCTACGGTAGAGGTTCAAGGAATTATTACACATGGCCCAGAAATGGGGCCTATTCGATACCTTCAAGATGCAACTGGAGGGATTCCAATTTATGCGCCAGGTAATTTTTCAGATGAAGCCTTAGAGGGTCATGAAATCAAACTTTCAGGTGAATTAAAAGATTTTAGAAATCTATTGGAAATCGACCCATTAAGTGCTTATGAAATTATTTCTACTGGCAATACGCTTCCAGCTTTTCAAGTCATTACTCCTGCTGGTATGAGCGAAGACACAGAAGCCGAATTGGTAAAAATTGACGGCGTCACATTTGAAGAAGGTGGAAATAAATTTGGAGTTGGAACCTATTTTTTCAATGCAGATGGAGAAAGAGGACAAACTTACATTCGTTCAGGGCATCCTTTGGTTGGAACAAATATTCCGCTTGCTTCTGTTAATATTTCAGGTATTGTTTCTCAATTTGAAGCGAACTACCAATTGCTTTTGAGAGGCGAACGTGATTTACAAATCGCTGATGCTTTTTTTATTGCTGAAAATCCAGCTCAATCGAATATTGGAAAAAACAGTTTTGATGTAAGTTGGGAAACCAATGTTGAAGGGACAACCCTTTTGAGATATGGAACCACAACCGACATGGATCAACAAGTAATGGTTGCTGGAGTGAACACCGACCACAAAGTTACGCTATCAGGCCTTGAGCCAGCAACCTTCTACTACGTACAAGGGGTTTCCGAAAAAGATGGTGTTGAAATTTTGAGTAGTGTGAAATATTTTTCTACCGTTTCCAATTCATCTGGAGAAATTCAAGTTTATTTCAACAAATCAGTTGACCCAAGTTATTCAACTGGAGGAGTGGCGCTAACCACGACTGCCGCTGCGCTCGAAGCAGCTATTATCAAAAAAATAGATGACGCACAATCAACCATCGATGTTTCGATGTACAACAACAACAGAAGGCCACTCCGCAATGCTCTGGAAAGAGCCTTTGACAGAGGAGTCATTGTGAGATATATCGCCAACAACGGTACCTTGAACGCTGCACTTTCTAACCCAAATACGAACTTCCCTGTTTTGCAAGCAAACCCAGATGCTTTGATGCACAACAAGTATTTGGCAATTGATGTAGATTCAGAACTGGATTCTTGGGTATTAATGGGTTCTTTGAACTTTACGGAACAAAATGAAATCAATGATTACAACAACATGGTTTTCATTCAAGATCAAGCATTAGCAAAAGCTTATGTCGTCGAATTTGAGGAAATGTGGGGTGCATCAACCCCAACTCCTGGCATTTTTACAGTAAAATCAGGCGTACAAAAATCTGACAATACACCTCACCAATTTATTATCAATGGTCAAGCAGTTGAATCTTATTTTAGTCCCTCTGACAATACGACCTTGGCGATTGTAGATGCCGTAAAATCTGCAGACGAAACGCTCGACTTTGCACTGCTAACCTTTACGGTCAATGATTTGGGAACGGCTGTTTTAAATGCCCATAACGATGGCATAGAAGTGAGAGGAATTGTAGAAAACACCACCGACCAGGGAACTGAATTTGCTTTTTTAGAATCACGTGGAGTCAATATCGTCAATCACCCAGCAATGGGTTCTATTCACCACAAATATGGAATTATTGATGGAAATGCCGTATCGAGTGACCCGATTGTCGTAACTGGGTCTCACAATTGGAGTGCCAGTGCAGAGACGCGTAATGATGAAAATACTTTATTGATTCATAGTCCTGTGGTTGCCAATATTTTTATTCAAGAATTTGAGCAACGTTGGTGCGAAATTCAAGGAAACAGCAATTGCTTTTCAGGTATTTTTGAGGATGGGTTCAAACCACTTGAAATGGAAGTTTCTCCAAATCCGATTTTGGATAAAGGAACTTTAGCAATAAAAGGCAATAAAGTTACAGGCAACTTGACGATTTCAATTTTCAGTGCAAATGGACAATTACTTTCGTCAAAAATACTTCCATTCCAAAATTCAATTCCATTGGACTTATCAGGTTACCCATCTGGGATTTATTACATTAAAGCACAATCTGTTGATTACCAAGGAGTTTTAAAGATTGTTAAACAATAAGAGTGTATTTTTGTGGTAATTTTAGTTTATTGAATTTAAATATAATGACGAATACTAAAGAGAGAAAAGACATTTTCAAATTTAAACAGTTTGAAATTCACCAAGACCAATGTACGATGAAAGTCGGAACAGATGGTGTACTACTGGGTGCGTATGCACCAATTTCAAAAACGAAACAGATTCTTGACATTGGTGCAGGAACTGGATTGGTCGCTTTGATGCTCGCTCAGCGCGCTAAAAAAGCAAAAGTAGTGGGTGTTGAAATTGAGGAAAAAGCTTTCAATCAAGCTGCTGAAAATGGTAAAAATAGTCCTTGGGCCGATAGAATTTCTTTTGAAAAAGATTCGATTCAAGACTATTCTAAATTTGCAGATAGTGAGTTTGATTTGATTGTAAGTAATCCACCTTTCTTTTCGGGAGGTACTTTTTCTGATAATCAGGAAAAAAATAATGTTCGGCATACGATTAAATTACCAAACGGGGATTTATTGTCGGCTGCTCGTAAATTGCTTTCGCCAAAAGGAAAATTCTGCGTCATCTTACCCTACATGGAAGGATTACGATTTACAGAAATGGCAAAAAATTACAGATTGTTTTGTAGCGAAATAGTTGAAATCAGAGGAAAAGCATCAAAACCAGAAGAGCGATTAATTTTGATTTTCGAGCAGGAAGAGGTTACTAAAGTAATTGAGAAAGAATTAGTGGTTTATAATGAAGATGGAACCTATACTTCAAACTTCATCGACTTGACAAAAGATTTCTATTTGAAATTTTGATTTTATAAATTAGACCTCTGTACAGGACAAAAGAAGAATCGGAGGTTTACTAAACTTACTTTTAAAGTAACTTTCGGTATTAATCCTTTAAAATCGAACCTTTAATTTAAGGCGAAGTTTAGTAAACCTATCTTTTGTTCTGTACTAAGAAATTAGACTTTATTCCGAAATAGTTTGTAGAGCAACGAAAGCTTATTTTTGTGCTAATTGAGGCAAAAGATCTAAGCATCCGCCGCGGCGGATGGTTCTATTTTTTAACGCGTGTCCCGATTTTACATCGGGGAAAAGTAGCGGAAAAAGAAGTATTTGCTTGCGTACGAAATATTTTAGAATAAAGCCAATTAGGTTGTATGGCACAAAAAAAAAAAGGCAGTGACCGGTAATTGTCACTGCCAGAAGCAAACAAACTTCTATAAAGAAAAAGGCTTTCCAAATAATTGGTTTTAGTTTTTAGCCTTTCCGTTTGCGACCAAAGTTCTATGACTGTTAGCCAACAAATATTCCTCTCCTTCTTTTATTAAATAAATTCTTGCTTCGTAATTTTTTCCAGTTTTTGGCTGTAAGTTTACATGCAAAACTTCTACTGGATTATCTGTAAACGAAAAAATCTTTCCTGAAGTTTCTGCATCACTCTCAGGGAATCGATTGTTGCCCTCGTTATAGGGTAATACTTCGCCCGAATCCATGTCAAAGATCTTCAAGATAAATCGTTCATCCATCAGTTTTTGATTTTCAAAACCATGAGACATGGAGAATTTGAAAGTGGTATAGTTCCACTTGTTGTTGCCCGCAATTTTTCTGGTATTTGATCTTCCTGGTTTTTTACCAATCTTCACCGAATTGAAACTGACCAAAGTATTTTGAGCTATCTCCTGAATGACTTCTCGCTTTTGTTCTGCAACAACTAAGTCAATTTTTTCATAAGTAGTTTGTTCCAATCTGGCTTTGGTTTCTTCGTGCATTTCTGCTTGCAGTTTCGTTTCACTGTACTCCTGTAATAGGATATTCTTCTGCTCTTCCATTTGAGCGATAACCATGCTGTTATCCTTTTTCTCTTGTTCCAGTGATGATATTTGCTCTTCAAGCGATTGGAAACTTCTGAGAGATTTATTCAATTTTCTATTTAAAGTATTGATGATTTTGTCCTGCTCTTCGATTCGCATGACATATTCATTAATAGCTTCATTTAAATAAAGAATACTATCTACTAAAATCTCATTTTCAACCTGATACCTATCTATAATTCCTTCCAAATTACTGATGGAATTATCTTGTTGATCAAGTTTGATAACTTGCTCTTCTATGTGGCCTTGGTAATCTGTAAGTTTGGTAGTTAGGAAAATTGAGAATCCTGCAAGAATTAAGCAGCAGGTTCCAAAGGAAATATACCCAATGGTTGACTTTTTCATGGGAGGCGTGTTTCAAAGTTTAAAAAATAGTGTTCAATCAAATCTGAAATGTTCGGTTCAGATTGTTTTTAAAATTTATTCTTGGTAACGCTGTTTTGAGTGTTGATTTTTTTCCGATTACTTTTTTGAAAAGGTCGGAGTTACTTAAGGGCGTAACTCCGACTACGGATTGAGTTTGTTTTGAGAAAAACAAAAATTGAGACGTTTATATATCTTTAAAAAGTTGGTTGTAAAACATATATAACAAATTGCAAATATGATGCCAAAAAATGATTTGTGTGGTAAGTTGGTTTTATTTAAATAGTAATGCTTTTTTTGTTTGCAACTTGATTCAAATATTTAAAATAAAAAATCAAATATGCAAATTTTAAATCTATAGTTTATTGATTTTTAACACTTAATAAAAACAAATTTCATGTTTCAACATTAAAAAAGCCGAAACGTCCCTCAACGTTTCGGCATAAATCTGACCTCTCTTTAGGGCTAATTGACTAGCCAAGAGATACACTCAAAAACAAAAACTATAATTTAATGAAGTCCAATGTGGGATATAATAAAGTGGATATGTACATGAATTACCTAAGGTAAAAAAATAGACTTCATTTGAAAAATCGGTATTGGTTTAAACTTTAGAGGGAAATTCTAAATTAAGAAATGGTATCACTTTCCTGTTCAGGATCGGGACCAACTGCCTCGCCTATTGTTGATAATAATGCGATGACTACAAGTAGCATGGAGACTAAAAAAAAGAATTTCATAGTGTGACATAATTTAAACTGTTTGTGATGTTTGAAAGTCTTTGGGAGTAAAAACACAACTGGTTTAAATTGGCTATTCGTTATTGTAAGTGTTTCTAATACAGGTGCAAATATATATGTATTTTTATAATTTGAAAACGTTTTCTTAAAAAAATATTAAAAACGGTTCATTGGTTTAGAAAACGGTAGTTAGGGAACAATTCCAATGAAATATTTGTATAGTAAGGTTCTCATACGGTGCTGCCTTTAATTAAGTTTTTCAAATGCAAGACAAATTAAAAATATTAACATATAACCAAGTAACATGTATTATACTCCTTACAAACCAGGATAATAATTTTGAACTCTAAATTTATTAGTTAGAATTGTTTTCATTTTATGGGTTGTAAATATATCTTTGCGCTCCAAACCAAAATACCCAGGTGGTGGAATTGGTAGACACGCCAGCTTGAGGGGCTGGTGCTCGCAAGAGCGTGCAGGTTCAAATCCTGTTCTGGGTACAAAAAAAAACTCCGATGCTAACGCATCGGAGTTTTTTTGTTTGTAGTAAAGTTGAAAAAATAACATTTCGATTTGAAGCAATTCTTTTCCTATCCTACTTCCACGATTAAAATCGGGACACGCGTTAAAAAGTCTTTGATGCACTGGCATCAAGCAAACCTTAGGAATGCTAAGGTATTGTCTGCGTTTTTTGCCTCGTCTGATAGAAAAACTATTCCCTTCAACTTCGAAACTTTAATTATTACAAACTTACTTAGTGTTACTCAAAAAATTATTAGTCTTAATTCTTTCGATCTCTATCAATGATAGTCATTACCTGATCCACCTTTAGGTTTTTACCGATGATGGTTCGTTTCTTATTCAAAACATATAGTTCAGGTGTAATATTCACATAATACTTAGCGTAAATGGAACGATTTGTTGAATCATAAACCACACTAAATGGAATTTGATTCTTTTTGATATAATCACCTAATTTTTGCTCATCAGTGTCAATTGCAATTCCGTAGATCTCAATACCTTGGGCTTTCCATGCTTTATAATTTGCAACCAATTTTGGCGTTTCAACCGCACAATGCTCACAATCTGGATTGAACATATACACTAATATATAATCTGACTTCATACCATATATAGTGTGTTCATTGCCTTGCAAATCCTTGGACACTACATCTGGCCCCTGTTTTCCAACCAAACTTGCAGACATCTCATGTGCTCGCTGTTGCAAACCATACACCTCAACCGAGTCAGACCAAAAAGCTCTTTCTTTTGTAAAGTAATTTTTCACCATGTGGACATAAACAGCTTCTGCATCCATCAAAGTTGTTTTTGTTGGTTCATATTTGAGAGTGATCCAATTAGAAAAATATTTGAAGTATTCAGGTTTATCCAAAACCTTCTTCATCAAAAAATCTCCTGAGCTAATAATGCTATCTGGATTTTGAACAGTAAGTTCCGTGATGTAGCGATTAAGTTTTGTTGAAATTACTGGAGTGTACATTAGGCGCTCATCATTGAAATCTACATCGTCCCAAATCTTTTTACGGTAAATAGCAGCATAAGCATTATTGTCCATAGATGATTGGTCAATACCGCGCATATCAGGATTTTGACCTGCTTTTTTGAAAGTGGTAAAAAAGGAATTTGGATTTTTGCTCCAAATTTTATTTAAAAATTCATACCTCTTGTCAACTAAATCATCCAATTTAGATTGAACACCGTCAAATTCAGGGGTTCCTTTATTTAACTTTTTCTTTTCAGCGTTGAGCTTCTGAAACTGAATTCTTTGACCATCTTCAAATGCAATGGCTTCATAAAGCAGCTTGTTATCGAGACTTCCTTCAACGTTCATACTGCTACTTATAGCAGCCAAT
>CALLVG010000299.1 GCA_938010715.1 uncultured Saprospiraceae bacterium | reverse complement strand
GTAAAGTATTAGCTGTTCTTTTCGCAATATTTTGTATAGGAGGTTCTTTTGGTGGTGGTAATGCCGCTCAATCCAATCAAGCGACGATTGTTTTGAAAGACTTATTAGGGCTTGAAAGTACTGGTGCGGGAACCTTAATTGGAGTTGTTTTGGCTGTTCTTGTTGGAATTATCATCATTGGTGGTATCAAGAGAATTGCTGCGGTAACAGAAAAGGTCGTTCCTTTGATGGCAGGTCTTTATATGATTGCTTGCTTGTACATCATTTTAAGTAATATCACTTTGGTTGATGATGCGTTTGGACAAATTTTCTCTGAAGCATTTAGTCCACGAGCAGGAGTTGGAGCCATGATTGGAGTTTTGTTGATTGGATTCAAACGGGCAGCTTTCTCCAATGAGGCAGGTGCAGGTTCGGCATCCATTGCGCACTCAGCAGTAAAAACTAAATATTCAGCATCTGAAGGTTTGGTGGCATTGTTGGAGCCATTTATCGATACGGTTGTGATTTGTACGATGACGGCTTTAGTTATCATTATTTTCAACAACGGTGGTGCTTTTGAATATGGTGGAGCAGATGGAGTTGTAATGATCGATGGTGTTGCTTACGAAGGCGCTGGAATTACTTCCAAAGCTTTTGCAGCCTACATTCCTTACTCAAATGTTTTCTTGACGATTGCGGTGGTTTTATTCGCAGTATCAACGATGATTTCATGGTCTTACTATGGACTTCAATCATGGAAATATTTGTTTGGAAGAGGACCAACTGCTGACTTAGTTTATAAAATCATTTTCTGTTTGTTCATCGTAATTGGTGCAGCTGCAAACATGAAATCAATTTGGGATTTCTCTGATGCGATGATTTTTGCAATGGTTTTCCCAAATATGATTGGATTGTTTTTGTTGTTCCCTGTTGTTAGAGAACAATTGGATAGATATTTAACTGCAATAAAAAATAGTAAAGCCTAAAAAGTACAAGATCAAGATCAAGTTCAAATTAGACCGTTTTGAACTTGATCTTGGCACTTGATTTTGAACTTAAAAAAACCTGCTTCGATTTTAATGTCGGAGCAGGTTTTTTAATTTTGCCATCAAAATTCAAAAGAATGAAAATCATTTGCATCGGGCGTAACTACGCGAAACACGCTAAAGAATTAAACAATCCAGTTCCCAAAACTGCTCCAGTGGTTTTCATGAAACCACCCACTGCCCTATTGGTTGGTGACAAGCCTTTTTACTATCCAGATTATACCAAGGATTTACATTACGAATGTGAGGTTGTTTTAAAAATTTGTAAAAATGGAAAATCCATTCGCCCAGAGTTTGCAATGGATTATGTTGAAAATGTAAGTTTGGGAATTGACTTCACAGCGCGTGATTTGCAATCTGAATGTAAGAAAAATGGTCATCCGTGGGAGATCGCAAAAGGATTTGATAACTCTGCTGTGATGGGTACTTTGGTTAAAAAAGAGCAAGTCGAAATGGATGCCATCGAGTTTCAACTTAAAAAAAATGGAGCAATCGTTCAGCATGGCAACTCAAAAGATATGATTTTCAATATAGTTGAAATTATTTGTTATGTTTCTAAATTTTTCAAATTGAATATTGGAGATTTGATTTATACTGGTACGCCAGAAGGAGTTGGGCCAGTTGCGATTGGTGATAAATTGGAAGGCGTTTTATTTACTAAAAATGGAGCCGTGAAGGTTTTTGAGACGGAGATAAAGTAACCCTCAATATTTAGATAGGACACGGATTTAACGGATTTTGTAGGATTATAACGGATAAAATCAAAACGGACAAATCCATTCAAATCAATTAAAATCCGTTAAATCCGTGTCCCATCAAACCAAAAAAAGGCCATCAACATTGCTGCTGACGGCCAAGGAAAAATATATTTGGTTTAAGCTGTTTTCTATTGATTGATAACGACGTAACCAGTCATGGTTTTTCCACTATCATAATTTATAAGATAGAAGTAAACACCAGTTGGTAGCGCGATACCATTAAAGTCACCTTCCCAATCATTGTTGTATTGTTTTTTGTTGTAAACAATGTTCCCCCAACGATTAAAGACAGTTAACTCATTTTCATATTTATCAATTCCAATAATTTGGAATTGATCATTGATACCATCTTTGTTTGGGGAGAAACCAGAAACTGGTTTGATGCCCTGACATTCAATAATCATTTTTACACTTGTAATATCACAGCCATCATCATTACATATCTCATAACTGAATTCATCCTCACAATGAACGCCATTTGACTCATAAGTGATAGTATTATCTTCATTTTTGGTTGCAATTCCATTTGAAGGATTATGAATGATGGATAGACTGCTTAAATCGCCATCAAAAATATCATTCAAACAAACGTCAAAAGTCATTGGGTCAGCGCCTATCATTTCGTAGGTATCCGCAACAGCAGTTGGACCTTCTGATGGAGTAGCTCTTTTTACATCAATTACCAAAATTGATTTTTCACAATTTCCATTTGCATCACATGCTTCAAAATAAAGCTCTTGTGTTCCCTGACGTTTTCCTTCCAAAGAAATACAATGGTCAGTGCTTTCAACTTGTGAAGTTGTTAGAACTTCACAGCCACTCAAACAATCCATTTTGGTAGAGACCACATCTCCTTCAAAATCTTCGGTTGAAAGACAGAAGTCTTTAGTTTCACCTATTTTCAAACTTACAATTGTTGTGTCTGGGAAAAACCCGCAATCTTCATTTATTGTAAAATATTGCTTGTCATTACAATCAGGATCTCCGATGTGTTGTAAAATCACAAGATAGGTTCCTTGAGGTAAATCATTTCTTGAGTTTAAATCCGCTCCTTGAGTACCTCTATTTGGAATCCAAATACGGTCATATTGAGCAGCATCTCCAGAAATATTGATTGTGACCGTTCCTCCGATTGGACCACAAGATGGCGTTACAGTCGCTCCAATAATTTCTGCTCCAGTACAATTCAAAGGTACTCTTACAAACCCAGCATCTTGACTCAAGTTGTCTCCGTCAGCAGGATCAAAATTGAAAGTTCCACCTTTGCCTGTACTTGGATCAGCACTTGAATCATTTGAACCATTGCCTGCGTTTTGAGCAGTTCCAACAAAACCTGTTGGGCCTACAAACTGAATACAATAAGTCCCTGCTGGCACATCTGGAAAGAAATAATTTCCATTAACATCAGTAGTCGTTGTACTTATTATATTTCCATTACCATCCACTAAATTTACAGTTACGCCCGGGATACCAGGTTCGCCTGGATCTTGCACGCCGTTTCCATCAAGGTCTTCCCATACCAAATCTCCAACTCCTGCAATGACAGGAATTTTCACAAATCCAGCATCAAAATTTAAATCATCTCCATCTAACGGATCAAAAACGAAGTTTGCAGTTTTTCCAGTTCCAGCATTTGCATCTGAATCATTGGTTCCATTTCCTGTATTTTGAAGCGTTCCGCTAAAACCAGTTGGCGTTCCAAACTGAATACAATAAGTTCCAGCCATCACTCCAGGAAAAGAATAATTTCCATTTCCATCGGTCGTGGTTGTTAAAACAACATTTCCATTTCCATCCAATAAAGTTACGGTTACACCTGAAAGCGGAGGTTCATTTGAATCCTGAATTCCATCACCATTCAAATCTTCCCATACATAATCTCCTAATCCAGCAACTGGCGGCGCGACAAATCCTTCTGGCGTAAATCCAGCATCGAAGCTATGATCCACATACCCAGGACCACCCGTCGTTAGCATAATGAAAGGCATTCCTGTAAATGAGCCATTACCCATTCCAGCGGAAGCGGTAATAATATCACTATCATTTTTGTCTGGGTTAGCCCCCGCACCTTCATCATCAGCTGTGATAAAATAAGCATTATTTATTTGACCAGAAACAGTGTTATATTCTCCATCTGTTCCAAATACAACGAAGTATTTTGTGTTTTCTTCGATGTCTCCATCATTGAAATAATATTCACCATTGGCATTGGTAACAATCGTTGAAATCAAAGAACCATTTTCATCAAAAAGAGAAACTTCGATTCCCATTAAAACATCTTCACATCCATCTTGGATACCATCATCATTGGCATCAATCCAAGCCATACCTCCAATTTGAATTGGAGCCAAAGCGTAATCAGTCATCAAATCACCCAATCCATTTGCTTTCGCGAAAGTTGAATTATTGCTACCACTTGTTCTATAAAGTCTATAACCTTCTTGGTCACGGATTTCAGCTTCTGCATTACTCAACCAATTGATACCACCTGTATTAAAAGCGATGCTGTAAGGGTCAAGTGCAGTTGTTGCAATGTCTCCTGTCCCACGGTTGAAAGCAATCGCTCCCTGCGAAGTTTCTGCGTGAGGTGCAGGTGTCAAGTTATTCAAACCACCTTCGAACACATCGTTGTAGTAGAATTCTCCACCACCTGGGCCTTGATTATTTCCAGCACCAGCAGTTGACACTGGGCCAGCTGTACCGTTATTTTCTAAAGTATAAGAACCGTCATCTTCCAAATACAAACGGAGTAAATCTCCACCAGAAACATTACTGACTAAATTAGTACCTGTTGGCAGATAATTTTCATATCCTAATTGGTGACCGATTCTATCCATTAATCCAACAATCAAAGAACCATCTACATCAAATTCAAAATCAGAAAATACTGGTTGAGGGTAAACGATGGTTGACCCATTATCACAAGCTGCAGGAACTACGTCCGTCCAAGGATACCATCCAGGGAAATCTTCACAGCTACTGTGCAAGGTTGTATATCCTTTTGTATAATTTAAACTAAAAGTTGTAATTGCATTGAAAGTTGTTCCATCCAATCTATGGATAGCTGCTGTCAAATCTGCACTATTTTGAGAAATGCTCGCATCACAAACGCTACCCACATAAACTTCGCCTCTGAAGAATCTAACTGCAAATGGTCGATACTCCCCACCTGTACAACTTGAAGTTGGCAGGTTGTAAGTCGTCACATTCGCACTTGTTGGAGGCGTTGGCAAACCAGTAATATCAATTTTATGCAATTTTCTTTCGAAAAGATTAACCACGTATAGATTTTCACCCAAGTAATCTACTTCCATTGCTCCGATTCCATTTTTTGCTACCATTGGGTAGGTATCTGGATCATTGGAAGGAAGGTTCACACTTGGTTGCAACCCTCTCGCTGAGTTTGATGCAATCGTTCCAACATTTATACCTAAATCGGCTAAATCGAAGCTAAAAATTGGCGTTGGCGTTCCACTAATATCTAAAACGTAAATACCACCAATTCCTTCTGGGCCCATTCCAACATGTCTTTTGATGAATGCTGAAGTGAACAAGTAGTCATCAAATCTGTCCTGTGCAATTCCATAAATAGAACCATATTGAGCTGCAGTTCCAACTTTATTGGGAGGTGTAGAAGAACCTCGACTATCCCAAGTAAAAGAAACTAAAACATCTTCATCAGCTGCATTCGAACCAGACGCCAAAGGATCTCCGTTGATAAAACAGGTAGAGTATAAAATAGGATTCTCATCTGTATAATCTTCTGCTCCTGCAAAAGCAGTATTCACTCCACAAGTTGGAGCCGTTACAAATTGAACATCAGAGCCAAAATCTCCTCCAATAAAACCTGGAGAAAGCAATGGATCCGCTTCAAATTCTACTTTATAACTTGCTCCGTCTGCTAATCCATCAAAAAAGTAGTGGCCGTCATAATCAGTCAATGTTGTACCAACTAAGGTACTATTTCCGTTAGGATCACAACTATATAAAGAAACGGTAACGCCTCTGACCCCACCGATTTCATCGTCCTGACCATTGAAATTATAATCTCCAATCACTCTACCACCAACAACACCGCTCCCACCCGGACAGGGTATGAGCATCGTTTGATAAGCAGCAGATTCGAAAATCTTATTTTTTAAATGATTTGCTTTTTTACTAAAAAAATTAGCATCACCAGCAAAGGAAGTGCTGGCAAAAGAAGGAATTGTGAGGCAGATAAGTAAAGCAACAGCAAAAAATTGTCCTGCTTTCTTTTTACAAAAAGAAAAATCTGTACCTCTAAGGAAAGGTAATTGTTCTCTCATTTCAGTTCGATTTAAACTACTCGAGAGGGGGGCAATAATGTCTCAAAATGTTAAAAAAAATTAGAGCATCTTCATTCAACATGAAAATACGCTCAAAAGGGGGGAATAGTAAAAGTGGATTTGTCGTTTTTACAAATATATAGCAATAACATTAGTTACGCTTAAAAATCGTTCTTTTATACTGATTTTTTAGATATTAAAATCAACCCTAAAAAGGTAATAAATCCATTCATCGCTAATATTAAAAAGCCAAATTTGAACCCATTCAAGCGTTCGGCAGCGTTGGTGTCAATTACCCAAGACAATAATGGTGCTGCAATGCAAATCAAAGGCACCCATTTATCATTTACTTTTAGGTTGTTGGTTACGATTGAGAATGTAAACAGCCCTAATAATGGACCGTAGGTGTAACTCGAAATTTTGAAAAGTGTGTTTATGACCGAAGAATCATTGATGGCATAAAACGTTAATACAAGACCAAATACCAAGCCAGTTATACTAAGATGTACTATGTTCCTTGTCTTTTTAGAGGCATTGTCTTCCTTTTCCTTTTTTTCAAAGTCTAAAAAATCGATGCAAAAAGAAGTTGTCAAAGCAGTCAGGGCTGAATCCGCACTTGAGTAGGCAGCAGCAATTAATCCAATAAAAAAGATGATACCTGCCATGACTGGCAAATGTTCGAGCGCAATTGTTGGATACAAAAGATCATAAGCAGGTTTCAGTTCTCCTCCAACCAAACGAGTAGGAATTTCGATTCCTTTTTGAGTAACGAAAATCCAAAGTAAAGCACCCAATCCTAAAAAAAGCAGATTCGCAAAAACCAAAACCACAGAAAAGGTGAACATGTTCTTTTGAGCATCTCCGATGTTTTTGCAACTGAGATTCTTCTGCATCATATCTTGATCCAGACCAGTCATCACAATGGCCATCAAAGCACCACTGATAAATTGTTTGAAAAAGTTATTGGGATCGCTCCATCCTCCATCAAAGAAAAAAACTTGGGAGTATTCGCTATTTTTTATGGTTGAAATTATTTCTCCCATTCCCAAATCCATTTCTTTTCCTAAAAAATAAATTGTCAAGGTCACCGCTAACAACATGGCAACTGTTTGAATCGTATCCGTCACCACAATGGTCTTGATTCCTCCTTTAAAAGAATAAGCCCAAATTGCTAACAAGGTTCCCAAAACGTTCATCCAAAACGGAATCCCCAGAGGTTCCAAAACAAAACTCTGGATCACCAACGCCACCAAATACACCCGAAAAGAAGCGCCAATCAATCTTGAAAGTTGAAAAAAAGCAGCGCCCGTTTTATAGGAAAAGTAACCTAATTTTTTTTCCAAATAAGTGTAAATTGAGGTAAGATTATATTTGTAATAAATCGGCATGAGCACTGTTGCTATTACAAAATATCCTAACAAAAATCCAAATACCATCTGCAAATAAGCAAACGATTGATTGGTTCCTCCTGCGCCCACAACTCCTGGAATCGAAATAAAAGTCACCCCAGAAAGAGAAGTACCAATCATCCCCAAAGCCACCAGCAGCCAGTTCGATTCTTTATTCCCAATAAAAAAATCTGAATTTTTGGCGTTGGCACTCGTGACTCTTGAGATGATCATCAGGACACCAAAATAGGTAGCCGCAACAGCCAATAAAAGGTAAGGTGAGATTGGAGACATTATTTAAAGTTGAAAGAAAGGTAAGTTTGAAATAGGCAGTCAGCATTAGGCAAGGTGTCTGTTGCTGACTGCTTATTGTTGTTTGAAATTATTTCGCTGCGCGGACGGTTGTATTTCGTTGAATCCAACATGGAACTCTAAAGGCATCTCCTTCTTTTAATTGACGTTGGAAAATGTCCTCTACACTTGGCATGTATTTTTGATATTTTCTAATCAATTTATTCGCTTCATCAGCGATTGATGGATCTACGTTTTTTGCTTTGTTCCAAATGTCTATCGCTGGCCAAGTTACAACTTGCGAATTCCATCCTCTTCCGCTTCCACACAAAGGCCCACTAGAGGCATACAATTTTCCAATCAACAAATAAGGTTCTCCCCAACCACCTCGTTGATCAGCAGCTTTCTGAGCAAACTCTCTTGCTTTTGAGTACTTTTTGAGGTGAGCGTAAAAAACTTTCGCTTTTAAGAAATTGTATTTCGACTTTTTGTTGGAATCCGTTGCCTCTGACTCAGCTTGAGTCAATTTTTCAATTGCGCAATTGTAATCTGCATTTTGCAAACAATCTAAAGCTAATTTGTAAGGACCTGGCTCAGGCGTTTCAACACATTTTGAAGCATATTTTGAATAGATCTCAGCATATTTTGCAGAAGATTCTTTTGTACAACCACTAAATTTCATTCTACTCAAAATCGTCAAAATGTTATCACAATCTTCTGGATTTTCTAAATAAATAGGATAGTATTTATTGGAAATATAATCGCAATTGAAGAATCCTTTAATCGTCTCAAACTCTTCCAATCGCACTGGCGCATAACTATTTACGACCTCCCATGCTTCCTTATCCGCTGGTTTTGCTGTTTTGAGATTATGCGCTATAATTTCATTGATTTTTGCTTCATACTTTTGCGCTTCCTCGTTTGATATTTTGCCTTCACCATGCAATTCGAGTAACAATGCAGTGAATGGATTAAAAACAAACGCTTGTGTTTTTAGGTCATCTTTGTCAATATATGCTTTGAATTGATTGTAGATCCCCATTTTATCTTTTGCTCCGAAAGTGTAGTATTGCTCGAATGCTTTTCGAGCGCCAACCCACTCTGCTTTTCCATAGCAATCCGCCATTTCATCAAAAAAAGCAAGAATGGAAGCTTCATATTGAGCTTTTGTGGCTTCATCTGTTTCACCCGAATAGATTCGTTTATAAAACCAAATTCCGTCATCAAAAACAGTGGTTCTTCTCCCATCAGCAGCAGGTGCTACGTCATAGACTTTTTTCCATAGTTCAAAAGCTTGATCATAGGTTCCTCTTTTAAGAAAATCACGATAAATAACATAATCATCTTCTACACTACCTGGGTTGGGTGCATCAGAAAATTTCGGGCATTTACTTAGGTTTTCTTCTACTTTAGGGGGCTTTACAACCTGCTCTATCTCTGTTACAACGGTAGTCGCTTTTGGTGTACAAGAGTAAACAAAGCAGCAAATCAACAAGAAAAGGTATCCGAAACGTAGCTTGATCATAGTTTATGAGTTTGATTATTAAAGCACAAAGATAAGAAGAGATTTGTTTTCTTAATTCTGGCATCTTAATTCATTTCTACTTAAATTTATTACTCTAACTGTGTCTTTTTTCCTTTCGATTATTATTTAATTAATCTTCACTCAAACAAAAGACAGATATTCCAACCCCACTTTCCTCTTCATTTTAGAAGTAAATCCAGCTTTTTTAAGAAAAACAATGACACTCAAGTCGTACTTAATTACTGTTTGTAACTTGTAAAACATAAATTATCAAAAAGGATGTTCCGAACTATCGGTTATTCCGTTATTTTGTCACGTTTATAAAAAACATCTTGGTTTTGCTTTTTCTTACGAAAATGAACTACCATTTCTATAGAATCCTTAGCTAAGCTTAATTTCAACTTTTCAAAAAAAAGCTCAGTAAGAAATAATTGAATTTTTCATAAAAAAACCGCGTCTGTAATGAAGAACTTTACCTACAGCCTCCTACCGGCTCTATTTAGTTTTCTTTTCTTTTCAACAAATCCTAATCCCACGGACATCAACAATCAAATTGAAGTTGATGAGGTAGCTTGTCTTCAGGTCGAAGCTGAGCAAGAAGAAGAAATTAAAACCTTTTCTCTTTTCAATGTAACTCAAAACAAAGGAGCAAAAAGCGAACACCTCAGAGGTGGCGTTTACCTTGATTTGAGTGTAAAGGACTTAAATTCACTTTACAAAGAAAGGCCGAGAGCAATTAATTTCACTTTACCTACCGAGGAGCATGAAATTGAGTTGAATTTGTACGAACAACAAATTTTTACAGATGATTTTGCAGTAAGAGTCGCAAGCGATGATGGTAAATCAAAATTTCCTTATAAAAAAGGGCTTCATTACGCTGGAACGGTAGCAGGCGAACCAAATTCACTGGTAACGATTAGTATCTTTGAATCGAAGGTTATTGGTATTCTTTCTATGGGAAGAGATAACTATAACTTAGGACCAATGAACCAATTTTCGGCAGATGCTGAAGAGACTTATGTTTTTTATAAAGAAAGAGATTTAAAAACACCTCCTCAAATCAAGTGTCGTGTCGAGAACAGTACACCGGCATTGCCGCTTGGTGACCTAACTGGAGAACTTCAATATGCAGGCAAACAAGCCAATGTTGTAAAAATATACATTGAGGCGGATTTTGACATGTACAAAGACAATGGCAATAGTGTCCAAAATACTATGGATTTCACCGCTGCGCTTTTTAATGAAGTAGCGAAATTATATGCCAACGAACAAATCCTAACCAGAATACAAGAATGTAAAGTCTGGGATGTAAGCGATCCATATCCAAATAGTAGTTCAAATGCTGCTTTGAATGCATTTAGAGATCAAGTTGGAGGTACTTATCCAGGAGATTTAGCGCACTTGATTTCTACAGCATCTGGAAACAACGGAGGTTTAGCAGCTTTGGATGTATTGTGTTTCAAAAGTAGAGGTCATGCCTATAGTAATATTAGAGATAGTTATTTACCTGTACCAACCTACTCTTGGTCAGTAGAGGTTTTCACGCATGAGATGGGTCATAATTTAGGATGTCCTCATACGCAGTCTTGTAGTTGGGGACCAAGTAACAATTCTGCATTGGATGATTGTTATGCAACGGAAGGCAGCTGTGGCCCTGGCCCGACTCCGGCCAATGGAGGTACAATTATGAGTTATTGTCACCTTTCATCTGTTGGTATCAACTTTAATAATGGATTCGGAGTTGAACCTGGTAATTTGATTCGTAGAAAAGTAGCATTGGCTGGTTGTTTAGAAGAAGTATTTGATTGTTTTTCTAAAATTGAATTAGAACCAGGAATAACCTACAGAGGAGATTCCAGAAATGGAGGCGCAACTGATTTCAATGATTACGCTTGTGGCCCAAATATCCAACACAGAGGAAATGAGATAGCACACGTTTTCAAACCAGAAGTATCTGGGATGGCGTTTATAACTTATACCGAAAACATCCCTGAGCAAATGAACCTAATGATGGTTCCTGAGTGTAAACCAGAAGATTGTGTAACCTTCTGGGAAGGTGCCCCCTTGGTTCGAGATTCTTTTATGGCTATTGGTGGTGAGGAATATACTTTTATTACGGATGTTGTAGAAGCAAATCCAGGTGGAGAATATACGCTAAGAATTAGTTTCCCTAATGCCGCTTGTCAAACGGGTAACATTTTGGAGGAAGGAATCATCTTCTCTGGAAATAGTAAAGATAACGGTACAGCTAACATCAAAAATTATGGCTGTAATTCAACAAATTACCTTGGAAATGAAGTAGGTCATTCATTCACGCCAGATGCAGATGGGCGAGCATATTTATATTATAGTGAGAATTTACCAGAACAAATGGACTTATTCTTACTGTCGGCTTGTGATGCAAATCAATGTACAAAATCATGGACAGGTGCACCGAATGTTAGAGATTCATTTGATGTAGTCGCAAACGAAACCTATTTTTTCTTTACCGATACTAAAGAAGACTCAGAAGGAGGAAGATATGAGATCTTAATCAGTTTCCCAGGTTCAGGTTGTGCAACCACTGTTTCACTTGCAAATGGAGTTACTTATAGTGGAAATACCTCAGATGGAAGTGCAAACTTTGTTAGTTATGCTTGTCCAATTCCAGCACAAACAGGAAGTGAAGTCGGACATTATTTCGTTTCAGCTTCCGATGGAAAAGCCAGATTGCAATTTAATGGTCCAGGATTGACATTAATTCAATCTGATGCTTGTAATCCAGACAATTGTTATAAAACATATTCGAGTGGAAATGTCGATGAAGAAATTGATATTATAGGATTAGAATCTTACTACTTCATTGTAGATGGGCCAAATGCAGGTTCCTCAGCTTACGACATCACCATCACGATGCAACCTCAAAACAACAGCTGCCTCTGTGAGGATCCTCTAAATGACATCTGTGAAAACTTTGATGCCTATGACTTAGGAAATGTAAGTGCGCAATCAGCTTGCCAATCAGCTGGCAATGCGGATGGAACTGTCGTTATACCAACAGGTACTTTTGGTGGAGCCAATTCAGGTGAAAATTCTATGAGTATTAACAATGGGCAAAGTACAGTTCTCACTTTAGGAAATAGAACATTTGGTTCCTATATTATGAAATTTGCGTTTAGGGCTGACGTAGGAAAAAATGCTTATTTCAAATTATACCACGTTTATGATCCAGACAATCCTGCCAACAATGAAGAGGCATTTGATGTGACCATAATAAATGAACCAGCTGCTGGCGTTTCATTTGGACGACTTTATCAAGGGAACCCAATTCCAACTTCAACAGCTGGAAACTTCGGGCCACTACCGATTTGGAAAGAGTTCGTTTTTGATATTGATTTAGATAAGGATTCTATCAAAATGGTATATTCTGGTTCAACAGTAGCTGAATGGAATTTTAGTAATTTCCGTTTGGGAACTGGTGGTCAAAATATTTTAGGTGCAATTGAATTTTACTCAGACAACTCCAATACAGAGTACCTCATAGATGACTTCAGATTGTATTCAAACGAAGAAGGATTTTGTGAAACTTCTGCTGGAATTTACTGTGAAGACTTTGATACTTACAGAGATGACCAAAAAGTTTATGTAAGAAACAACCCCGATGAATGGTCGCTAAATGATACCACTTCTTCGAGTCCATTAGTTGGTAGTTCAGCTGCAAGTACCTTCCAATCTGCGAGTGGAGCATTATCAATGGAAGTAAGATCTGGGCAAGCTGGAGCTCCTTTTGATGATGTTGTTTGCTATCCTTTCGGACAAAACATCAGCCCATCAGGAGGTAAATTAAAGCAAAGCATGCAAGTCTTTGTTCCTTTTGCTGCCACTGGAAATCTAAGAACCTACCACACATTTAGTTTAGATAGTAATCCAACTAATGATATCGTTGGTAGTTCTGTACACTTTGGTCTCAATGGAATCGGAGAAGTAATTTCTGGCGGAGTTTCCTCTGTTTTTGCATACGATAATAATGCATGGCTTGATTATGTTCAACTCATTGATTTTGATAATGACATTGCTACTATTTTTATACAAGGAATCGCAGTAGCTACATTTCCATATAGCAATACGGTTTCAGGAGCTGGCTCAAATTCTGATTATGCGGGAATGGGTTTCAATTGCATTGACGGACAAGGGGCAAGAAGGCAAGGTGTAAGATTTTACATTGATAACATTGAGGTCATTGACCAAAGCTTATTCTTAAATATCGACCCAGCAGACATGTATGTGGATTTCCCTACGGGAAGTGGATCTGTAAGTGTTACCTCAAATTTAACAGGAGGTTGGACTGCCGAATCACAAGACCCATGGTTATCCGTAAAGAATGTTACGAGCACTTCCTTTGATGTAGAATGGGAAGAAAATGTTGAAATATCTAATAGAGTTGGTGAAGTTACCGTAGATGGAACAGGTGCTTCTCGTAAAACTTTAACAGTTACTCAAATTGGTGCAGACCCAATTTTAATTGTTGATCCTGCTGGGCCAATTACGGTTGACCCCGATGGAGAAACTAATTTACAATTTAATGTAACTGCCAATGTAAGATGGGGTGTCAACTCTAATGACGCAACATGGATTGTTGTTCCTCCTGACTCTGGAAATGAAGGAAATGCAACTTTCACGATAGATGTAGAAAGAAACCTTGGCGGAGCAAGAAGCGATACTTTGTTTGTAGAAGGTGATCCTGCTGGTGAAGTTGCCATCATTCTTAACCAAGCTGAAGGTTCAAAGTTTGTTGGTGTAGCAAGTGACACGATTTGCTTAATGGCTATAGCTGGAAGTATAGATTTTGAATTAGATGCCAATACCAATTGGACAATTAATAATAATTCAGGTTGGTTTACTACTTCCCCAAATTCAGGAAGCACTACCGAAACGATTCAACTAAATTACCAAAGTAATCCTACTGCAAATGACCGTTATTATGACCTACTCATTTCGAGTACCGATGCGCCAGATTTCACCTTAGTTATAAAACAAGTACCTGAAGCACCGTTTATGACGGCAGACCCATTAGTGATTCCAGTTGGAGTACCAAGTGGTACCGAATCATTTGACATTAGTTCAAATGTGGATTGGACACTTTGCTCAACAGCGACTTGGTTTTCTTTAAGTACACTAAATGGCTCAGGTACGGAGACCGTTACGATTAATTATGACCAGAATGCGGATCCTTTTGATAGAAATGACACCATTTTTGTAAAAGGGTCAAATGGCGTTGCTGAACTAGCAATTGTGGTAAGACAAGATGGTGCGGGAAATCTTTTGAGTGCAACTCCAACTGATTTTAACGTAGGTGTACCAAGTGGAGAGGTAACCTCAGTTATCGAATCAAACATAGGCTGGACAGCCAAAACAACAGATTTATGGCTTACTTTGAATGGAATGAATGATGAATTTGGACCGTTCACTGGACCTGGAGATTTAGTAATTGGTTACGAAGAAAACAACACAACATCAGCACGAACTGGTACAATCACCTTAACTGGACCAGGAGTCGCTGCTGTGACGATTAGAGTTAATCAAGATGGTGGTGTTTCCACCTTATGTCTTGATCCAACGGTAATAGACGTAGATAGTCAGGCAGGAACATTCGATTTTAATGTTATTGCCAATGTACCAAATTGGACGATGACAGTAGATGTCAACTGGCTTGGTATCAACAGAAATGGAGGAAGTGGTAATGCTTCTGTAACTGCAACTTATAGTGAAAATACAGTTTCAACAAGTCGTACTGCAATTATTACCATATCTGCACCTGGTATGCCCGACAAAATATTGACGGTAACTCAAACTGGCCAAGGCTTTGTTTTTGAAGTTGACCAAGATACCATGTGTGTGAATGAAATGCAGCAAGAAGCAACATTCAATGTAACCACTTCAAATTTATTTTGGACTGTTACGGATGATGCTCCCTGGATGCAGATAAAGAGTACAACCACAAGTGGATTCGGAAATGGCCCAGTTACGGCTCAAATTTTCGCAAATACTGGCCCTACTCGTTATGCAAATGTAATTGTTGAAGTAGCTGGGGAAGGAACAAGAACAGTCGTTATCAAACAAACGGGAACTGCTCCAATTTTGACCGTAAGTCCGATGACTATTAATGTCACTGCTCCTGCTGGTTTTGAAGAATTTGATATTACCTCCAATGGAGATTGGACTATAAGTTCACCAGATTCATGGATTAAAAATTTCGACCCCACAAGTGGTAGCGCTCCTGGAGCAAACGTTGATTTTGAATATGAAGAAAATACTTCAACTGCTGCAAGAACTGGAACAATAGTCATTGAAGGTGGAGGAATTTCCAGAACTATTACAGTAAACCAAGAAGGTGTAATGTTAAACCTTACGGTTTCTCCTACAGAAATTAACGTACCTGCACCATTAACTTCCCGAATAGCCAAGGTTACTGCAAGTGCTGATTGGATGGTAGAAAGTAATAATACTGCATGGCTAACAGTCACATCTCCAGCAAGTGGAGAAGGAACAAGTCCAGGAGGAGATATTGAGATTACAATTGAAGAGAATACTGATGTAGCACCTCGAACAGGAACACTTACGGTTACCTTAATTGGCACTACAAATACTGAAACTATTACCGTTAATCAGGAAGGTGCAACAGCCAATTTATCTGTGGGTCAAACTACGTTTATGGTAAATGCACCTGAAGGTTCAGAAAGTGTAGATATTTTATCTAATAAAGATTGGACTGCAAGTACGAATGATACTTGGCTAACTTTGTCTCCTACTTCTGGTAGTGGAAATGGTACTTTAGATTTTGAATATGCTGAAAATACAGATGTAACTTCCAGAGTTGGAACTATTACCCTTTCCGCGCCTGGTTGCCCTGATGTGACCGTTACTGTTGAGCAAGGAGGCACCGCAGCTAATTTATCGGTAAATCAAACAGTATTCATGGTGAATGCACCTGCGGGTTCAGAGTCGGTTGATGTCTCTTCCAACAAAAACTGGATGGCGACTACTAATGATTCATGGATTAACCTATCTCCTACTTCGGGTAGCGGTAATGGCACCTTGATGATTAATTATGATGAAAATACCGACTTAACAGAACGTAATGGAACCATAACTTTAACTGCGCCTGGTTGTCCAGACGTAAACATTATGGTGAATCAGCAAGGCGCGAGTGCTGTGCTTTCTGTTGACCCAACAATGATTACGGTTAATGCTCCAGCAGGAACTGAATCATTGGACATCACCTCAAATAAAGATTGGACATTAGAAACATCCGAAACTTGGATTACACTGAGTACTGACAATGGTTCAAATAACGCAACAGTCAATTTTGATTACGAAGAAAATACAGATGTTGCAACACGAACAGGTACAATTACACTTTCTGCACCAGGATGCGCTGATATTAATATCACCGTTAACCAAAATGCAGCAGGGGTGATTTTCACGGTAAGTGATAATGATTTCCAAGTAGAAGCACCGAGCGGAACAGAAACGGTTGATATCAATTCTAACTTAGATTGGTCCGTAAAAATCAGTGAGCCATGGATTACTGTAACTCCAATGATGGGGAGTGGTGATGGAACGATTACCATCAATTATGATGAGAATACTTCTTTAGATACGCGTGTAGGAACGGTTACACTTTGTGCAACTGGGCAACCTGACCAAGTCATTACGATTACTCAATTGGGTGTAGCGCCTACCCTTTCGGTTGATAGAAACAACATTTCAGTTGATCAACCTTCTGGTAATGAAACTGTGGTGATTTCTTCAAATACAGAATGGACTATCAAATCTACTTCAAGTTGGGTTACGTTTAATCCTACTTCTGGAACAGGGGATGCAAGTGTTGCAATTCAATATTTAGAAAACCCTGACATGGCAGAAAGAACGGCCATTATCACGGTCTGTTCACCTGACTTACCAGACCAAACGATTGAATTTACTCAATCCGGCAGAGCTGGTAATTTATCAGTGAATCCATCTGTTATTAATGTGGATGCACCCGCTTCAACGGAGACTTTTGATATTTCTGCTGACGTAGATTGGACTATTAAAACTACCGCAAATTGGTTATCATTTACGCCTGACAGTGGAAGTGGTGACGCAACAATTACGGTTTCGATTGATGGAAATATTGATGCTAATCAAAGAACAGGTGTTATTACAATTTGCTCACCTGGACTTACAGATAGATTGGTAACAATCACACAGGCTGGAGCAGTTGCTCGTCAATTATCGGTAAATCCTACCGTCATTGATTTGCCAGCAAACCCAGGTGGTTCAAGAACGATTAACGTAACATCAAACATTGATTGGCAATTTGTTGTAGCTGGAGGATGGTTAATGAATATAACCCCAACCAACAACATGGGTTCTATGAATGGGGTGATTGAATTTGACTTTCCTGAAAACACAGGTAGCGCAGGTCGAAGTGCGACCATCACCGTTAGCGGAGTTGGTGTGCCTGACCAATTAATTACAATCAATCAAGCAGGTGTCAATTTCAATTTAGAAGTTGACAAAGATGTAATAAACCTTACAGCAGATGCTGGCTCAAATGGCTTTGTCATTACCTCGAATGTTGATTGGCAAATCTCAGATGATGCAGCCAATGATTGGATTACAACCTATAGTACTGATAACGGAAATGGAAATTCTAATATCACTTTTGATTATGAAGCCAATCCTGATTTAAATCAGAGAACCGCAACCATAACTGTTCAAGGTGTCGGGACTCCTTCAAGAACCATCTTGGTAACTCAAGCTGGAAGAAATGCGATGCTCGAAGCCGATCCATCTGAATTTAATGTGGACGCAGCAGCTACTACCGAGGCCTTTAATATTACCTCCAATGCTGGCTGGATGCTTTCTGCAAGCGCTGGATGGGTCAACAACTTTACCACCTTGATGGGTTCAGGTAATGAAACGATTGCATTTTCTATAGATGAAAATACCACAGGAAGTTCACGAAGTACCATTATTACCCTATCAGGTGGTGGATTGACGAAAGACATTGTCGTAAATCAAGCTGCTCCTGACTTCTTCTTGGATGCAGAACCTCCAGTGATTAACCTACCAGCAAGTGCAGGAAATGACAAGTTTACGGTTGTCTCGAATGTTGCTTGGGATATTGATATTCCTGCCTCAGCTACAGGTTGGTTGACACCTGCTGTTACCTCTGGAAACAATACAGGTGATGTCAATTTCACTTATGATGAAAATACAGGTGCAAATGTTCGTTCGGCGATTGTAACTATCTCGGGCCCAGGTGTGGCAAGTAAAACTGTTGAAATCAATCAGCAAGGAACCGTTCCGTTAAATCTGAGCGTTTCTCCAATGGATGTTACCAAAACAAGTGTACCTGGAAATCAAATTTTCAACATCACTTCCAACGCTGATTGGCAGGTTTGTACGGATGCTCCATGGGTAACTTTAACACCAGAAACTGGTAGCAATAATGGTTTCTTCGTAGCATCTTTTAGTGCAAACCCAACTGCCGATGATCGTGTAGCTACTATCATTATCAAATCCCCTGGTTTACCTGATGTTTCAGTGACCATTACCCAAAATGGTTTCAGTCCTTTTTTAGATGCTGACGAAAAAGACTTTTTGGTTGGGTCTTTCCAAGGCACTATAGACATCAATGTTATGTCAAATGTATCTTGGACTGTTGACCCTCAAGGCGCCACTTGGATTGAAGATGTCAATAGCTCTTTCTTTGGAATGGATAATGATGTGGTAACGGTCAGATACCAAACCAATCCGAATTCAGGGCCACGAACGGCTACTTTAAGGTTATCGACTCCAGTACAAGGAGTACCACCTGTATTCATCGAAATTACACAGTCAGAAACAAACTCTACTAAAGAATTGCAGAAACTATATGACCTCAATCTCTTCCCTAACCCAGTTAGCGAAGACCTGAACATTGATTTCCAATTGCTTCGAGGAGAGGATTTGACGATTGATATTTTGGATATGACGGGTAAAGTATTAGACGTCATTTCCGAAGATTACTTCAGAGCAAATCGCATCAGAATTTCACATAACGTGAATAATTTGGCGCAAGGAGTCTATGTACTTCGATTCAAATCTGAAGTAGGAATCATCACGAAACGATTTATTGTTAATTAGAATAAGTAAAGCTAAAAAAATAACCTTTCGATTTGAAGCTGTTGTTTTTCCATTATACTTCCCCGATTTTTTGAGCAATACTTAATAGCCTCAACAGAATTTCTGTTGGGGCTATTTTTTTTGTAAAATTTAAAAATTGAATGATTCTATAATCAAAATTTTAAAGTTAAATCACTTCTTTTTAAACCAAACAATCCATATTTTTAGTTTCTCTTAAAGAACGTTAGATTTGATAAATTTCAATTACAACAATCGTTATGAAAAATCGACTAATACTATTATTTACACTTTTTACATTTTCGTTATTTGGCCAATTGAAGTATGCCGCAGAAGTGGGGCCAGTTTTAAATTTTCATAAAAAAGGTAATAGAACTTCATTTGCTCCATTTTCTTATTTCGCTAATTTTGGCGTAAAGCGCCCTTATGGAATCATAAACTTTACTGCTGATGCTGAATGGAGTATTTCAAATTGGGAGTTAGACAATCTTGCAATAGATGATTTCTTTTCAGGTTATTATACTCAGACGGATTATCTAAAAATCATTCCTGGAATAGAGCTTAAACTTGGTAAATACTTTAGTGCTTCGGCAGGTACCTATCTCGGTGTGAAAATGAACGAAATACAAAAAGATAATTTTTTCTCTTTTGGTGGATTTTCTCCTATGGAGGAAATTAAAACTAATTTCACTCAACTATTTGATTTCGGAATGAGGTATGGTTGGAAAATTCATTTTTCAAAAAAAGTTGCTCTTTCAATAGACTTCATCAGAGGTTCCTACAATATTCTAAAAAAATCTCACTCCTCCTTTAATGGAAGCCCACAAAACGCAATTTTGAAAAATAGAAACTTCCAAATGGGAGTAGAATTTAATTTATCTGAATATTTATAAATAATAAATAATATGAAAATTCTAATTATTTCAACTACTCTCATCCTATTTACTTTTTGTCTTTATGGGCAAATGAATTTTTCAGTAGGCTTGGGACCTCAATATAATTTTGGGACAATAAGCCCTAAAGATGAAATTGAAAACTCATACAATTTCACTTATTTCGGAAAAGGTAAGGTCTATTATTCTGCCAATAAAATGGCCTATCACTTTTCGGCTCAATGGAATAGAACGGAATGGAATTATAGAACCCTTGGAATAGTATCAGGAATAAATTATTTTCAATACAGAACGGATTATTTGAACCTCAATCCTTCTATAGAACTAAAGCCCATAAGTTTTTTAGGAATGAACGCTGGAGGGTATTTCGGTTTTGGTATAGCTGAAGCAACCTATGAGCAAGCTTCTGAGAGGTGGATTAACGCATCTGGTTTCAAAGTTAACAGTCCAATTGATTATGGATTGTCTTTTGGCATTAATGGATATTTTGCTCAAAAAATCTCAATAGAACTGATGTACAATTTAGGATTGAAAAATTTGAGAGAAGATTCAGATATTACCTTTACAGATGATGATGGAAATGCTATTAATACTAATTCAAAAAACAGAACAATCCAATTGAGCTTCAATTATCATTTCAATGAGTTTTAAAATGGAAAAGCCACGGATTTACACAGATTTCACGGATTTTGAATCATTGCGATCATCCGTGAAATCAGTGTAAATCCGTGGCTTAACTTACTTCGAAAAAAGAGCTATTTTATGTAATTCTTCTTAATCTCCGCATACGTCGGCAATTTATTGATGTGCCATTTCTTTAATATTTGCCCATCTTTCAAAAGTACTACTCCAGGATTAGAACGAATAATCGTTTTCAATAAAATATCATCTCCCGTGAATATCGGAGCAGCCAATTGAACCGTGTGTCTGAAATCATCCAACTTGCCTGGGTCTTCATATTTCGTCAAAACTCTTGTGGCAAATCCATCTGCCTCCGCAGCTTCTGCCAATGGTTTTATTTTAGAAATATAGTTACCTACCAAACCAGCATCGAAAGTGTAGGAGTCTTTAGTCAAGGTTTTCTCCCCTACTGACTCAACTCGTTTTCGTAATTCGAATGAATCAAGCCCAGTCAATTTTAAAGTATCCATGACCCAAGTTGTATCGGGCACGGTCATCGTTTTGGTAGTTGAGGTGCTTGGCAATTTATAACTCACTACCCAGAAATTATATTTCGGGTCATTGAGCAATTCATCGGTGCCATCATCGCCGGCTACATTACTCATTTCAAAATCAGATAATTTTGTTTTCTTGACTGTTGGTTCTGTTTTTATTTGTTCTAAATCCCACTCTTCTTTAGGGTAGTTTTTGAACTCCTTCATGTATTGAGCAAACGGAATTTCAACAACTTTCCCAGATGCTTTATTGGTCATTTTATAGTCTGTGATTTGGACATTTGAGGCAGCTTCAACCTCCATTTTTTTCTGATGACGAACGTGCTGACCTTCAAAAAATGGTCTAAAATCAACACTTGGAATATTCCAAACGTAATTGCTTAGACAAAAAACAGTTGTCGCTACAAATGAAACAATAGTGATAATCCGACGCCAACCATGTGAAAATAATTGATGTTTTGATTTCCAAAAGAAGATAAACAAGAACGCAGGAATCATCAATCCTAAATCTTTAAAGAAAGATACTTTTGGTTCTAATTTTATAAAATCACCAAAACAGCCACAGTCCGTTACCTTTCTATTGGTATCGACATAGTCTCCCCAATTTCCAAAATCAAAGAAATTGACACCGCTTGGCACATACCCCGTCAAATGCGTAAAACCCGTTAAAAACGTAAATACCACCATCAACAAGAAAAAGGCCCAAGCTGTGAATTTTCGCCAAAAACCAATGATTAACATTATTCCCAATACAATTTCCAGAACAATCATCGCCAACGCTACTGTTGCAGAAATACTTGACATCCACTCAAATATTGGAGTAATAAAACTCAGCCAAGTCTCTCCAAAAGTGGAAATAAATTCAGCGAAATATTGCTCCATTTTGTAAGCTGTTCCGAGCGGATCAACCGCTTTCACTGCTCCCGAAACGATGAAAAATACACCCGCAAAGTTTTGGATGTAGGACATTACCCAGTTTTTCTTCTCTCCTCGATATAACCAAACCATCAGGCCAGTAATAGCGGCTGCACCTAAGGCAATTCTTAATAATAATGTAGTAAGCGTCATATTGATCTTTATTTATGAATTTTATTTTATTATTTTTTTGGACACAGAGGTTCAGTGAGTTTTTTTTACGCAAATCTCCACGATTGAATTCGTGGGCTGGCTGCCGATTGCCGATTGTAAACTGCCGACTTTCTATTGCTGACTGCCACAAATGAATTCGTGGGCTGCTACTGCGCTTTTTCATCAAATTTAATCAGAGCAAACATCGCATAATTGATAATGTCTTGATAACCTGCTTCGATACCTTCAGATACAATTGTTTTGCCTGAATTTCCTTCTATCTGCTTGATTCTCAGTAACTTCTGTAAAATCAAATCGGTAAAAGAAGAGATTCGCATTTCGCGCCAAGCCTCTCCGTAATCATGATTTTTTTTCAACATCAAGTCACGTGCCTTTTCTATCTCTCCGATAAATAACGGCTCAATGTCTTTTGGTTTCATTTCAAGTGGCGTTTTGTCATCTAACTTCAATTGAACCAGTGCCATAGCACTATAGTTTACCAAACCGATAAAATCTCCTTCTAATGGGTCATCAACTTTCTGAACGCCTTTCTCTTCGATGCTTCTAATGCGTGCCGCTTTGATGTACAATTGGTCAGTGAGTGAGCTTGGGCGTAGGATTCGCCATGCTGTGCCGTAGTCCTTTGTCTTTTTTATAAAAAGGTCGGTACAGCGCTTCATCGACTTGTTATATTGTTTTACCGTTTTTTGCATGCCGCAAATGTAATTGAAGTGATTTAAACTTTTCAAATAAGCTGCAAACAATCTTAAATTGAAGCTGATTTTCCACGTTTCAAATATTTCGTATTTTTTTTGTGGATTGCCGTTAATGAAGTCCAAAGAGGTTGTGAATTAGTTTAATACAGAACGCTCAAAAATAAGTTCCCGATTTTAAAAAATTAGTGAAGGAAAAGTGATTGATAATGAGGTTTTTCGAGCTAATTTTTTGAATTGAAGAGGGAAGTTATTTTTTGAGTAATACTACAGAGATTGATTCTATGAAATAGAGAGGTTGTTTAAAAACTCATTGATTGGCTACAAACGGCAAATTTTATCCTGAATTGTGTTAAAATTCCTCGTCGATGCTAAGGCATCAACTGCGGTTTTTGCCTCGTCTAATGAAAAAACAACTCACTTCAATTTCGAAACTTTATTATTTCAACTTTACTATATTTCTAAAATTGGTAAAATATCAATCTTTCAAAACAAAAAAGCCACCGTCCCTTTCAGAGACGATGGCTATTATAATTCAAAACTTTAAATTCTGTTATCTGAGCAACGATGCTTTTGAAGTTGCTGTGAACGATGCATCAATTAATGATGTATCTCCACCTAAAATAAGGTAGCAACCTATGATGCTGATGGTCAATATCACTCCTCCTAAAAACAAATCAATTCTTTGTTCTTTTTGAAGTGAGTTAGCTTGACTCTCTAAATTTTGCAACGCTATCGCTGCTGTTTGATTGTTATTGTGGGACATGTTCATGGAATTTTTCCTCTTGGGACAATTTGATAATAGTGTTTCGTAAAAAGTACGACAACCCGTGTGAGGGGTTCGGTCACTTTAACATTACCGAAGGAAAAACTATGATTAAAAAAAAGATATGGTATCGTGGAATTTTACATACGTAGTGCTTGGAGGGTGGGTGTCCTCCAGTCCTAAATATCAATCTCAATTATAAGAACATTACTGTACTCGGCAAAATATCAGGAAGGGCCTGACTCAAGTTTTTGGATAAAAATAAATGTACAGTTCTATTCAGATAATGAAATTTTAATAAAAATAATACCTTTTTTATAGTGTCTCTTCGGGTCAAATAAATGACCATCGCTACCGATTTAGAAAAATAATTAAAATCAAGATGAGAAATTAAAATCAAAACATACATTGATAATCAATCAGTTATGACTAATAAATCATTTGACTTACCTTAATATTTCTAAAGTATAGCAAAAACCTAAATCAAAAAATAGAAGTTGTCGTATAGATTGAAAGCGTACGACGGTACAGGTAGGAATGATCTGGAGGTGCGGGTAGTATTTTTTTTTCGTGTTTCAAAAGTGTTATCAAATAACACACTGCGGTAAAAAAGGCGAAGGGTATCGACTTTTATAGTCATTTAAATTAGTTGTCTCTCTTCTCGTAAGTTCAGCGTGGCGGGGAAGCCACTTTTTTCTCAATGGTAAAAAACAAAATTCAATTCTTCCAGTGTAATCAAAATCATTATACATTGTATATCGCTTTCGTGATGCAAATATACAATTATATATATTTATTTTCCAAATATAATTAATACTTATTTATCAGTACCTGAATATTGGTATTAAAAATAGCGTTTTTTAACTAAAAAAGGCCTCCAATCAACGATTGAAGGCCATTTTTTTTTAATAAAAGGTTAATAGTAACTTATGTTTAATTCTTTTTTTAAGTGATTGGTCATAAATAGACATTATTCTAAAATAATTTGTATGCAATTCAAATGCTTCTTTTTCCGCTACTTTTCGTTAAAAAATTGAATAATCCGCCGCGGCGGATACTTAAATTTTTTGTCTCAATTATCGAAAAAATAATCATCGATTGCTCTACAACATATTTCAGATTAAAGTCTAATAATGATAGAAAAAGTCGTGGTTTATTTTTGTGCCAATCGAGGCAATTTTTCTTTGGATAGCCTAGCTATCGAAATAAAAATTAACGCGTGTCCCGAATTCACTTCGGGGAAGAGTGGTACTAAAAGAAACTCGAATTTATTATCATTATTTTTGAACGGTTACTTAATACTCCTTCATCACCACAAATTGTTGAGAAAATCCTCTTCGATTTTCTGGTTTGAGGTAGATGAAATAGTTACCGTTGTGATATGCTGATAAATCAATAATTTCTAAATCTGTATGCCCTTCATCGTAGTATCCTTTACTCCATTCTTTGCCTTGCATATCCATTACGAAATATTGCAAACCTACTGATCTGAAGTTGGATAAATTGACGCGCAACTTCTCTTTTGCTGGGTTGGGTGCGATGGTTACTGGTTTGGTTGATTCTGCCAACGCTATCGTCTCATACGCTGAAAAGTCATAGTCACCATTCACAAAATCAATTCTTACTTGATAGTAATTTTCGCCTACCCTCGGGCGGTCATGTGTGAAACTGATTTGAACCGAATTTGGATCA
>CALLVG010000298.1 GCA_938010715.1 uncultured Saprospiraceae bacterium | reverse complement strand
GGATCTAAATCCTCTAAGCACCAGCGGTGCGATCATATGATCGCACCGCTGGTGCTTAGGAGCCATTTTATAAATTTTTGTTGCTATAAATATTACCGCCTCTCTGAGGCTTCATTGAATGAACCCACTTGATTCAACATAGAACCAAATAAAAATGATTTAGAAATTCAGGATTTTATATTTTTTAGCGCGGAGCGACAGTAAAATTGGTAGATTTTTCAAAAAAAATAGACCATCGGCCCGTAGCGATGATAAGACTAAATAGCAAATATTGATGTCGCTACGCCCCAAAATGGAAAATTTCAACTCCTGATTCGCATTATTAACAGATATACTTCTCGTTTTTTGCTCGAAGTGCAGATATTGCAAAAAAAAACTCGCTGCGGTTTCCCGCAGCGAGTTTTTTTTGCGCTCTCGTCGAGAAGATTCACGAATCCTCCCACCAACAACGATAAAAATCATTTATTTCAATACATCCGCCACTATATCTGCTGCTTCTTGTAGAAGAATCGCAGATTTCACTTCTAAACCTGACTCATCAATCAATTTCTTAGCGATGTCTGCATTAGTTCCTTGTAATCTTACAATGATTGGAACTGGAACGTTTCCGATGTTTTTATAATCATCTACAACTCCTTGAGCTACTCTATCGCAACGAACAATACCACCAAAGATATTAATCAAAATTGCTTTTACAGCTGGGTCTCTCAAAATAATTCGGAAAGCTTTCTCAACTCTTTCTGCATCAGCCGTACCTCCTACATCTAAGAAGTTGGCTGGTTCTCCACCTGACAATTTGATGATATCCATGGTTGCCATTGCCAAACCTGCTCCGTTCACCATACATCCGACGTTACCGTCAAGATTTACGTAGTTTAAGCCGTGACTTTTTGCTTCTACTTCTACTGGATCTTCTTCATCCGTATCTCGCAGAGCCGCCAAATCTGGGTGACGGAATAGTGCATTTTCATCCAAAGCAACTTTGCAATCTACAGCTACCATTTCTTCATGACCGTTGAGCATTGCTGGGTTGATTTCAAACATACTTGCATCCGAACCAACGAAAGCTGCATATAATTTTGTGATAAACTTAGACATTGATTTGAATGATTGTCCACTCAAACCTAAGTTAAAAGCAATCTTTCTTGCTTGAAAACCTTGTAAACCCATGTGAGGGTGAATCCATTCTTTATGAACTAGGTGTGGTGTCTTTTCTGCTACTTCCTCGATATCCATTCCACCTTCAGAAGAATAAATGATTACGTTACATTTTTTTTCTCTGTCCATCAAAACAGAAACATAGAACTCTTTACATGACTCAAAGGTTGGTACGTAACAATCTTCTGCGACCAGTACTTTTCTTACCAATTTACCTGGACCATCAACACCACCTGGTGTTTGAGGCGTTTTTAACATCATTCCGAGAATATTATCAGAATGCTCCATTAACTCTTCCATGTTCTTTGCCAATTTCACTCCACCACCTTTTCCACGTCCACCTGCATGGATTTGTGCTTTTACAACCGCCATTTTGCTTCCAAATTCAGCATTGACTTTTTCAAAAGCATCAACTGCCTCTTCTACATTTGTTGCGACAAAACCACGTTGAATCGTAACGCCGTAACTTGCTAAAAGCTCTTTTCCTTGATATTCGTGTAAATTCATTTTTTAGACCTTTTTTTTGATTAGGCCGCAAATGTAAGTTTTCATAATGGGTTAGCAAAAAACAGATGCACTAGATTTTTAATTTATTTAATTCAAAACCCTAACTAAAATCATCCGTTTTAATGTTTTTTATACATTTGCGTCAAAATTCAAATAAAAAATTAATAAAATTATATGGGAGCAATAATATTTTGGGGATTAATATCAGTAGTTTTTTCCTTTTTATGTTCTGTTTTGGAAGCGGTGTTACTTAGTGTTACACCAAAATTCATTTCGAAAGAAGTCAGAAATGGCTCTTCTACCGGAATAATGTTGTCAAAATATAAGGAAGATATAGATCGTCCTTTATCAGCAATTTTAACACTCAATACTATTGCTCACACAGTAGGTGCTATCATGGTTGGTGCTGCCGCAGGAGATTACTTCGGCGAAAATAATATTGATTTAGGATTCATGTCAATAAGCTATGAAACGATTGTAGCCGTTGTGATGACGCTTGTGATTTTATACCTATCAGAAATTATCCCCAAAACTTTCGGAGCAAATTATTGGAAGTCGTTAGCGCCTTTTACGGTAACAACACTCAAAATCTTAATGTTTTTGTTAGGGCCATTGGTTTGGGTAAGTAAATGGATTACAAAGTTTTTGAAAAAGCCACAAGTGCAATCTGTATTGAGTCGTGGTGATTTTGCAGCCATCGTAGAGGAAGGGAATGAGGCAGGTAGTATTGATGAAAATGAAGCAACAATCATTAGAAATTTACTTCATTTTGAAAAACAAACTGTTCGCGACATTATGACGCCAAAAACTGTTGCATTCATGGCGCATGAAGACGAAAATATTGAGGAATTTTATAAAAAGAATCTGCCAATTCGATTTTCAAGAATCCCAGTTTTTGGAAAAACCAGAGATGATATAAAAGGTGTCGTTTTAAAAGATGAAATTCTACAGAAATTGGCTGAAAACGATGGTGGAGGAAGCCTGAATTCCTTAGTAAGAAAGGCAAATTTCGTACAGGATGACACCAAACTTCCAGAATTGTTTGAGTCTTTGACAAAAGAAAAAAATCATCTTTTTGTGGTGACAGATAATTTTGGAGTAGTCGTTGGGCTGGTTTCAATGGAGGATTTATTTGAAACTTTATTAGGAGTCGAAATCGTAGATGAATTTGATAATGTAGCTGATTTACAAAAATTAGCCGAGAAGAAATGGGAAGAAAAACAAAAAGATAATTGAAAAATTTCCCAATAAAAATTGATTCCAATTGGAATATGAATGGACTTGAAATCTCTGATTTCAAGTCCATTTGTATTTATGTACAAAAGTTGCCTTATGGTCGTAACTCCAACCGTCATCAACCAGAATTGGTTATGAAAGAGGCGAAAGGCACCTGCAGCTCCAAACATGCTTTTTTGAAAATGGTCGCTGATCGAAACCAACACAATGAAGTCAAACTGATTTTAGGCATTTTCAAAATGAATCATTTGAATACGCCTGGTATTGGAAATATTTTGGTCAATGCCAAAGTAGATTTCATACCAGAAGCACATTGCTATCTCAAAATTGGAGATAGGAGGTATGATTTTACAAACTCCGAATCTGATATTTCAAAAATACAGAAAGACATCCTTGGAGAAAAAGAAATAAAACCGCAGTCGGTGGCTGAATTCAAAGTAAAATTCCATCAATCATTTCTAAAAAACTGGTTGAAAGAAAACGAAACTCCCTATTCGTTTAATGAGATTTGGAAATTACGAGAAGATTGCATTAAAGCTTTGGCAGGTAAATAAAAAAAGTGCATCTCAAGGAGAAGCGTCTTGGGAAGTCAAATTGCTTTCATTTAAATTTGAGGAATCTTCCTTTGACCAAGACTAAACCAAGAAATGCACAGTAGTAAATTGTGAAAAAATCACTATATTAATAGGGTTAAAAAGGTTTCGTATTTCATCGTGTGTCTTTAAAGACAATTTATTGATGATATAAACGGCGTAAATATAGAAATCTTCACACTAAAATTTACAATACTATTGAAAAAACGCTCAAAAAATAACTTCCCGATTTCAAAAAATTAGTGAAAGAAATGTAATTGATAATGAGGTTTTTCGAGCTAATTTTTTGGATTGAAGAGAGAAGTTATTTTTTTATCATTAGACTTTATTCTAAAAAATGTTGTAGAGCGGTTGATTGCTATTTTTTTGTCAATTGATGCAAAAATTTAAGGCTCTATGTCGAATGAAGTGGGTAAACCAATTTTAAATGAATTGATTTAGCGAGCCTCAGAGAGGTGTTAATATTTATAGAAATTACCACCTCTCTGAGGCTTAATTGAATGCACCCACTCGATTCAACATAGAACCAAAAATAAGTATTCGCTGATCTACAAACTATTGTGGTCTTTCATCATATTACATTCAATAAAAAGTTAATAAAGTGTTTCCTTATTTAAAATTCAGCAATTGTCAATAGATTAGCTTTTCTTCCAATAAAAAAGATTATTTGACGCAACGATTTGAGCGTTTCTATTTTTTAAAACAGAATTTATGAAATTATTTCACTCTATTACAATCATGTTAGTCCTCGTTTTGGCTGCATGTAATTCTTCCAAAAAAGTTACTTCGATGACTTCTCCAGGTGCTACCGCACCTGCTGAAATAGTCCTTACCCCTCCAAAATTTGTCACAAAAGTGGAGGGAATATCGGAATACAAACTGGGTAATGGCATGCGCGTTTTGATGTTCCCTGACCAATCAAAACCAACTGCAACAGTCAATGTAACCTATCTCGTCGGTTCTCGCCACGAGGGATATGGGGAAACGGGTATGGCTCACCTTTTAGAACATTTGGTTTTTAAAGGAACTCCAAAACATCCAAATATTCCAGATGAATTGACTTCCCACGGCGCCAGTCCAAACGGAACAACTTGGTATGATAGAACCAATTACTTCGAAACTTTTTCCGCTACGGATGAAAATATGGATTGGGCTTTGGATTTAGAAGCTGATAGAATGGTCAACTCATACATCGCAAAAAAAGATTTAGATAGTGAAATGACAGTGGTAAGAAATGAGTACGAACGTGGCGAAAATGACCCAGGTGGCGTTTTGTACAAAAGAGTTCTCTCTTCTGCATTCGATTGGCACAACTACGGAAACGTAACCATCGGAGCGAGAAGTGATTTGGAAAATGTTCCGATTGAACGTTTGCAAGCATTTTATAAAAAATATTACCAACCTGATAACGCAGTCCTGTTGGTTGCTGGTAAATTTGATTTGGAAAAAACTTTAGTAAAAGTCAATAATACTTTTGGTAAAATTCCAGCACCGAACCGTGAAGAAAATCTACTTTATCAAACCTATACAAAAGAACCAACACAAGATGGAGAACGTCACGTAACTTTGAGAAGAGTTGGAGATGTAAAAGCAGTTACGACTGTTTTCCATACGCCTCCAGGGCCACATCCTGATTTTGCAGCGATGTCAGTTTTGGAAGAATTGATGACCAATGAGCCATCTGGCCGTTTGTACAAATCGTTGGTTGAAACTAAAAAAGCAGCTTACCAATGGGGGTTTGCTCCTGGTTTGCGTGAAGGTGGTTACGTTGTATTTAGTGCCGAAATCAGAAAAGATGGAAATGTCGAAGATACGCAAGCAACGATGCTCAAAACGATTGATGAGGTAATTTCTAATCCTCCAACCGAAGAAGAAGTTGCCCGAGCAAAAGCAAAGATTTTGAAAAACTGGGACATGAGTTTCAATAATGCCAATCGAGTTGGAATCTTCTTGAGTAATTACATTGCACAGGGGGATTGGCGGTTACTTTTCAAATTTAGAGATAGAATTGACGAGGTGACGGCTGCTGATGTTTTGCAAGTTGCAAAACGCTACTTTGTACAATCAAATCGTACCACAGGAGTTTTCATTCCAGAAGAGAATCCGGAAAGATCTGAAATTCCAGATACTCCAGACATCGCTGAAATGTTGAATGGTTATACTGGAAAAGGGGATATCGCAATGGGTGAGGAATTCGATCCTTCTTACGAAAATATTGAAAAAAGAACTTCAAAAGCAACTAACCCAGCTGGCCCAGATTATGCGTTTTTAGAAAAAGAAACCCGCGGCGATAACGTAGAAGCACGCATCCAATTGAGATATGGTGACGAAAAATCGTTGATGAATAAATCAACGGCTGCAGACCTTATGACTGAAATGCTCAACAAAGGAACCAAAACAATGACCCGTCAACAAATTCAAGACAAATTTGACCAATTGAAGGCCAATGTCAGAATTGGAGGTGGTGCAACTGGCTTGAGTGTTAGAATCAAAACAGAGCGTAAAAACTTGCCAGAAGTCATTGATTTGGTCATGGATGTTTTGAAAAATCCATCTTTTGATGCAACTGAATTTGAAAAAGTAAAAGAAGAAAATCTGGCATATTACGAGTCTCAAAAATCTGAACCTCAGACCTTGGCAAATATTGCTTTCAACAAAATGATGAAGCCTTATCCAAAAGGACATCCTAATTATGTGACAACTTTGGATGAAGAAATTGCTGCTTACAAAGCGACCTCAATTTCGCAGGTAAAACAATTTTACAATGATTTTGTGGGAGCAAGTGACGCTACGGTTTCAGTAGTTGGTGATTTTGATAAAACAGAAATTGAGGCAAAAATCAAATCTGGTTTAGACACTTGGAAAAGTCCAAAACCATATCAAAGAGTCGCTTCAAAGTTTTTTGAACCAAAATCAGGAGACAAAAAAATCGAAACGCCAGACAAAGCTAACTCCATGTTTTTTGCAGGCCAAAATCTAAAAATCAAAGATACTGATCCTGATTATGCGGCGATGGTTTTGGGTAACTTCATGCTCGGTGGTGGATTCTTAAACTCAAGGTTGGCAACGAGAATTCGCCAAAAAGAAGGTTTGAGTTACACTGTTCGTTCATGGTTTAATGCGGGTTCTGAAGATGAAGTAGGCATGTTTGGTTCGTATGCGATCTACGCACCTGAAAACCTTGAAAAACTCGAAATCGCTTACAAAGAAGAAATTCAAAAAGTCTTGGACGACGGATTTACAGAAGAAGAAATTGCGGCTGCCAAAAGTGGTTGGCTACAACGGCAAGCTGTTTCACGCGCAGAGGATGGCCGTTTGGTCGGAAAATTGAACTCTAATCTTTACCTCAATCGTGATATGAGTTGGGGCAAAGCATTAGAAGAAAAAATCAATAATTTATCTGCGGCTGACATTCACAATGCTATGAAAAAACACATCGACTTAAGTAAGTTTTCTTACGTAAAAGCGGGTGATTTTGCAAAAGCAGCTCAGATGAATATCAAACCCTGATTACAGAGGAATGAGAGATTGAGAGAAAGCGAGAGAATTGAGCGTTTGAGAAGAATGAAAGTTTGATAGATTTTCCCTTCTCACACGCTCAATTTCTCAAACTCTCGCACCCTACTACTCTGCCGAGCAAAGAGGCATATATTTTGCATTTAAAAGGCATTTGGTAACTGATCAAATGCCTTTTTTGTATGAGAAAATTTACACTATGTCTTTTGACTCTCCTTTTTGCCGTAATTGGATATGCTTCTATTCCAGATAGTCTGACCCAATTGATAGCCACTCAAGGAGGCGAAGAAAAGTTCAACACACAATTAGTTTTGGTAAATCACTACTTTGAAACTGACGATATTGAGTCTGCTCAATCTCAGTTGAATCAAATGGCCAAAAGTGATTTTGCAAATCAAAAATTGGGTAAAACTCAACTGCTAATTTTGGAAGGACGTGTTTACGAACAAAAGTTTGATCGTGAAAATGCGATGAAAAAGTATTTTGAAAGTTTAGAAACTGCACAAAATATCAACAACGAAAAAAGCATTGCATTAGCTCAACTTCATATCGGAAAAATCCATGTTGCTGAAAATGATACAGATCAGGCACTTGAGTATTTAGAAAATGCTCACGAAAAGGCAAACAATATAAAAGACGCCATGTTGATGGCAGCGACCAAAAAAGAATTAGGGAATTTATTTTTAAAAAAGAAAGTAATCGGAAGTGCCCAACAATACCTTTCTGAATCCATTAATTTATACGCGAACAATGGAAACTTGAAAGAAGCTGCTCAATTGGCAAGTGATTTTGGAGTCGCTCTTCGCGATGGTAGTTATTATGAATCTGCTTTGGTTTATCAACGAATGGCAATGGACTTACACAGAAGCCTTAATCAGCCAGAGCGTTTAGGTTTTGATTTTTTAGAAATCACACAAACGCTTTTGGAAACTGATGAGCAGGAAGAGGCAATGATTAATGTCCAACAGGGGTTAAATATTTTCAAATCTGTTGACAATAAAGAAGGTATCGCTGCAGCCAATCTCGCTATTGCAGAAATCTTTTTCAAAACCAATCGAACTGCGAAAGGAAATGCTCATCTCAAAACAGCAGAAGAAACCACTACGCTTCTTCCTTCTGGAGAAAAAAAGGTAGCTTTTCTAAAAAAAATAGCAGACTTCTATGGCGAATCAGGTGATTATAAAAAATCTTATGCTGTCCAAAATGCGTTTATCGCAGAAAAAAATATTTGGGAGTCAAAAGAAAAATCAAATAAGCTTGCGGAACTCTCAACTCGTTTTGAATCTAAATTCAAAGCAAAAGAACAGCAGGCTCAAATCGCTGTTTTAGAAACAGAAAAACAAGCAGAAGCGAAAGTAAAATGGATGTGGATTGGGCTTTTCTTTTTGGCATTTGGAATCGCAGGTTCTTTATGGAAAATGTACAAAACCAAACAAGAAGACAACCTTTTGCTAAAATCGAAAAACGAGGAAATTGAAGAGAAAAAAGCAGAATTGCAAGAGAAAAATTCAAGTCTTGATTTGGTCAACAACCGTTTGTTAGATGAGATTTCAGAGCGAGAATATTTAGAAAAATCATCTTTCGAAAGAGACAGATTCTTGGCTACAATGACCCATAGAATGGGAACGCCGTTGAACTCAATCGTCGGTTTGACCCACTTGCTGATGGATGATAATCCACAACCTGAGCAACGCGAAAAATTAAAAACACTTCAATTTGCAGCTAACAGCTTAGTAGTTTTTATTAATGATGTTTTAGATTTTTCTAAAATTGAAGCGGGGAAATTAAAACCAGATGCGACCAATTTCAAACCAAAAAAACTTTTCAATGACCTAAGAGAGCAGGCTGTCATGGAAGCCGAGGACAAAGGAATTGATATCCTTTTTGATTATGAAAAAAACATCCCTGAAACGCTAACTGGTGACCCAGCTCGCTTAAATCAGATTTTGACAAATCTCGTTTCAACCTCAATGAAGCTTACGGCCTCTGGGAGAGTAGATGTCAAATTTGAAATGGAAGAAGAAACCGAAGATGATCTAATGTTGAAAGTGGAAATCTATGATACTGGAAAAGCATTAGATGCCGATGTGGTAAGGAAAATTTTCCAAGCGCCAGACGAATATTATCTTTTAGGTAAGAAAAATGGAATTGCCTTCGCCATGACCATGGCTCGTCGATTGATAGAATTGCAAAAAGGTAACTTTGAACTTTTCGTAAACGAAGAACATGGAAATCTATTTAGATTCTGGTTGCCATTTAAGAAAGCTGAAATTGATCCGAATCAAAAAACGACATTAAGCCAGCGGCTTGAAGGAAATAAAATCTTAGTTGTTGAAGATAACATCATCAACCAAATGGTGGTCACCAATATGCTCCGCAAATTAAAAATGGAGGTCGTAACGGCCAACCATGGATTGGACGCACTCGACCGCATCAGTGAGTATAATTTCGACCTTATTTTGATGGATATTCAAATGCCAGAAATGGACGGTTACCGCGCCACTGCTGCTATCAGAAAGCTGAGTGACCCAGTTAAACGCGATGTTCCAATTATCGCTTTAACGGCTTCGGCATTCCTTACGCATGAGGACAAAGCCAAATTGTTTGGTATGAATGAGCATGTCGGAAAGCCATTTAGCCCCGATGAATTGTTGGAGAAAATTGATAAATTATTGAAGATTCATAGTAGAAAAGAAAGGTAGAACTGGTTGCCATTGTTGCTGAGTTACCAGTTGGCTTTCTATTTGAAAAAATGCCAAGTAAAGGATTAATTTTCCTTTGCTTGGCATTTTTTGTCTGAATCAGGATTTCCAGGATTTTATAATTTGCAGGATTCAATCAACGACACACAATATTTAGATTTTTAGCGTGAAGTTAAAATCTTTATCCTCGGGCAAAATCCTGAGAATCCTTGAATTCTGGAAATCCTGATTCAGACAATAAAAACAACTTGGAAATAACGGAAAATCGTCAACCGTCAGAAGGTCTTCATGCCTAAAATCATCCATGAATTTAACAGAAATTGTAAATACCAATTTTTTAAAGACACCGCCAGTGGATGGCATGCCCCGATTAAAAAAAATCGGGTTGGCGGTGATTGGTGAAAAAGTATTTTGACGTAAGGTATTTAATTCTTTGGAAATCGAAAATGATAGATACTCTTAAATCTTACCATTCTATTTCAAGAAGTTCAATGGTCTCTAAACTCAATCCACCCAAAAAGAGGTTATTATCAATTTGGAACCGAACCAAAGCGATCCCTAATTCAGTAGTCATTTCCTTCATTTTACATTTTCCTTCTTTGAAATATCCTTTTGATTGCAAAGCATTGCAAATCTTCCGTACCCTTTTTTTATCAGTAACACCATACACTGTTTCTCGCAGCTCAAATAAAGACTCCAATTTTTGAATTCTTTTTCGCTCAAAAACCTTTAGTTCAAAAGAGTCTTTTGATTTATCAACTACGATTGGATATCTCGATATAGCACCTGAAGTGGGTTCTAACAAACGGTAATAATGTTTTCTTGAAAACTTTTTGCCCATGTGTTCAAAATCAGTGTAAAAATTTAACCACGCAAATCTTGGTGGAATGGATTCATAAACTAATTCAATGCAGGATTTACAATCAGCAGGATCTCCTACAAAAACAGGTAGCTCATAGGTCGGCATAACTTCCACTGAGGGATGTGAAAAAATACCAATTGGATTTTCAATAAAATCGAGGCCCATGTGTTCGATCGTGGTTTTGTTGAAGTGTATGGCAGGAAGGTCATTTTCGATTTGATATTCAACAATTGCCTCTTTAATCTCGGGCCAATTTAGCATAATGGCCGAAGTGTCTTGAAGATAGCCGCTATCTTTTAACTTTCTTTCAATTTTTTCCAAATAAGGAGCAGTCACCCTATCTGCACAAACAATTTCTTGCCATTCTAAATTACCTCCTGACTCTAACTTTTCAATCGAAAATTTTTGATAAGTAAAAACAGATTTGTCTGTGGTATCAAGAGCAATAATTATTTCTTCAACTTCAGGATCAGATTTAGTAACTCTTAACCGATCTAAGCAGGGGTGTTTTTCCATCATTGCTATATTCCAAAAAGCAGGTTTTATGGTTACAGCAACTTTAGAGGATCGAACATTTGATTCGTGAAATTCGTTTTTCAAAACAGGATAAACCAATGTATCTTTTGTAAATACAGGTTTGAAATAGCTCTTGGCATAGCAATGACCAGACTTCGCATAAGGGGGAAGCTTATAACCTCGTTGACCTATTGATAAAAGAGGATAGAAAAAAAGAAAGCTAAAAAACAGAAGAAATATTTTCATAAAGAGTGATAATTTTCAGCAGCAAATATAATAGACTCTCTTCCTAAATTCTTAAAAAATCACCCATTTCCTAAGTAGAAAACCATGAAAAAAATTGGTAATAAAAAATGAATTTTTCAAATTTCCAACTGCCAACTGTTCTACTTCTCTTCCAATTTCTCCAAATTTTTCAACCCATCAATATCAATAGATTCTGAAATTTTGGCAATAGATTCCATATCAATTTTTCCGAGGATACTAATCAAAAGATTATCCTTTCCGCCACCCAACATTAGGAACTCTACAATCTTTCCATTCACCTCGCGGGTCATCATTCTCAATTCTTGATCTTTTTCTTTTACGACCATCAACATGTTGTAATTTTCAAATGGAATTTGTTTACCAATTTCTTTAAAAAAATTGATGGAAGTGTTTTCGTTTTCTTCATCCATTGTCAAAATTCGGATAGACTCTAAACCAGAAATTGCATTCTGCATTTCTTCCGAATCATCTTCTGCGACGTTCTTTTTAGAGAATAATTCGAACATATATTTAGAAATGAAGACCGTCGTGAAACCATCTTCATATCCATATTTGTCGAACAGTTCATCTATTGGATTTGTCTGAGCAAAACTCAAATTACTACTCAAAACTATTATTAGAAAAATAATTATTCCTCTCATTTTTCTTGGTTGTTTAAATTTAAAATTGCCTTGTCCATTTTTCTCAAATTATCTAAGTGCGACAAGTTTTCATTAATGGCAGAAAGCTCTTTCAACTTGAGTGCTTCTGCGTTTAATTTACCTGAGACAAATCCCAAAACCCTCTTGGTAGCTTTGTATGCTTTTTTCTCATCTTTATAGGTATCAACTATCTTAACTTCCTGACTACCAAACTGTTGCGATATAAAAAACGCAAAAAACAAACACGCCGCTGCTGCTGTTGCCCAACGCATTGGTTGTGAAATCCATCGAATCGGACGCATTGTTTTTTTAGCATCAATCGCATCCATAATATCTGAATTGAGCGAAACAGGCGGATTAGATTCCTTTTTCATTTCTGTAAAAACACCAAAGATTTGACGCTCGACATCAAACTCAGAACCGATTGATTTATGCCTCAATAAGGTTCTGATTCTACTCTCCTCTTTCAAGGAAGTTTCTCCATCATAATATTTTTCGAGTAGCGCTTTCAATTCATTGTAAGCCATAATTGTAAATCTTTTTTATTTCATTACGAACTTTTTTTCTGGCAATAGAAAGAGATACCCTGATGTTATTCAAGGGTATCTCCATCATGGTTGAAATTTCTTCAAACGAGAAACCTTCCAAGTCTCTCAATTCAATAATTTGCCTTTGCTTCTCAGGTAACGTTGCAATCACCTGCTTTGTAACAGCCAAGTACTCTTTTGAGTCATAATTTGGTAAAGTCACTTTGTGGTAATTTTGAATTTCAGTCTGATTTTTACGCAATTTAATTTTATCCAAACAAGCATTTTTTGTCATTCGAATGATGAACCCCTCAACACTATTGAGCGAATCCAATTGCTCCCGTTTATCCCAAAGTTTACAGAAAATGGTTTGCACCATATCCTTCGCCTTTTCGGAATCCTTCAGGAATCGAAAAGAGAGCCGATAAACTTTTTCGCTAAAAGGCAACACTTCTTTAACAAATTGCTTTCTGGTCATTAAATACTTTAGAATTTAGACGAATACTGAACAAATTATTAATTGATTTTTGTTCAAAGTTCAAGATTGAAAGTTGGATGTTCTAAAGCGGGTTGTTCAACTTTCAACATATAACTTTCAACCTTAAACATTCTGAGAACAATTTACTCTGCTCGTTTCTCTTTCAAAATATTGGAAACACGAACCCCTTCACTAAAATCTAAGGTTCCTTCAATATAAATCAGCGCATTACTTTCGCCACCAGCAACCAACAAAAATTCATTGTGCCCATTACCTTTTTTACTTTGTAAAATGATAACGTCTCCATCGCTACTTTTTACGTGCATCAATTCTTTGTATTGGTTTCTTTTAAGGTTTGGAACGATGTCTTTGTAGAAATTCAGGTTTTCATTTAGGTCATCCTCATCGACTGCAAGGATTTTAATATTGCCAATTTTTCCATCAGCAATTTTATCCTCTTCAGGAATAAACATGTTGAACAAATCACTCGAAATCGTGACCGTCGTAAATCCATCCTTCATCGCGTATTTATTAAATACGTCATCCAAAACTGAATTTTGAGAAAAACTAAATGTGCTCAATGAGCTTAACAGAACAATACAGATGATTAATTTCTTCATGATAAGAAGTTTTAAGTTTAGAAATAATTCTTTAATCAAGAAGACGAATGAAGGTTTGAAATATTAAATGGAGTATGAAAGTTTTTTTTCGTTTCAGTTCATCTTGACTTCAAAAATTGATGAAGTAAAAATGAATAAAAACGAAGTTTTAGTTGCTAATTATTCGATTAACGTGCGCTGATTCTATACGTTTTAAATTTATTTTACAAAAAGGCGCATAGCGACGCCCCTATTGGTAGAATGAATGATAAAAATAAAAATTTAAGGCACATAGCGACGTCACCGTTGTTTCAAAATTAACAGTGACGACGCTACGCGCCTTTTTTGATATTCCAATCATTACAAACCTACCAACGGAGTCGGCGCTATGCGCCTTAAAATCTAAAACTTCAGAAAACCTTCGTCTTTTGTGAATTCTTCTGTGCCTTTCGTGGTGCAAAAAAGTCATTTTTGAAAAGCCTCTACTGCCAATCTCACACTACCATGTTTCAACAATAATTCATTTGCCTTTTCATAAGAAATATCCAATTCACTTTGAATCATTTTGGTACCGCGATCCACCAGTTTATTATTACTAAGTTGCATGTCCACCATTTTGTTGTCCACTACCCTGCCAAGACCAATCATGACAGATGTACTAATCATATTGAGCACCAATTTCTGAGCAGTTCCTGACTTCATACGAGTGCTTCCTGTGACAAACTCAGGCCCAACAATCACTTCTATTGGATAATCTGAGACTTTACTAATCGGTGAATCTGGATTGCAAGAAATGCAGCCAGTGACGATTCCTTCTTCTTGACATTTTTTGAGGCCGTGAATAACATAAGGAGTAGAACCTGACGCAGCGATTCCAATCACCACATCATTTTTATTGACTAAATATTGAGAAAGATCTTTCCATGATTGAGCCGTGCTATCTTCTGCAAATTCGACCGCTTTTCGGATAGCACTATCGCCTCCCGAAATAATTCCAATCACCCAGTCATGTGGTACGCCAAAAGTTGGTGGACATTCAGAAGCATCGACGATTCCTAATCGACCACTCGTACCTGCGCCGATGTAAAACAAACGACCACCTGTCTTCATTTTTTCAACGATCACATCAACTAAAGGCATAATCGAAGGAATCGCTTTTTCAACGGCGTGAGGTACTGTTTTGTCCTCTGCATTCATGTTTCGAAGAAGTTCCTCGGTGGACATTTTGTCGAGGTGACGGTGATTTGAAGGTTGTTCGGTTATTCTTTGCATGTGTTATTTTTGAACCACAAAAGACACAAAAGTTGACACAAAAGGAAAATCACTAATGGATTATTTTAAAACTATTGGTCTTTATTTTAAAATGAAGAATATTAGAGTTTATTTTCAAAAAAAATAAGGGCTTGCCGCAAATCACGACAAGCCCTTACCATATTCTTAGCTAATTAACTTTATTTATCTTAGAATCATTAATCGCTCTGTGCGAATAATTTGTCCATCAGATTTTATAGAAACAAAGTACGTCCCATCTGACAAGAATTCCAAGTTTATTTGATTTTTTCCTTGATTCAATTTTTGAGCCGTAATTGGTTTACCCAATAAATCAAAGAATTGTGCTTCGACATTTTGACCTAAATCATTTTCTAATTCAATAGTGATTTCGCCAGTTGAAGGATTAGGAAAAACAGTCACAAGTGACTGATTATCAATATCTTCTGAATTTGAAATATCACGTTCTCCATTTGCATACCAGACGCCTCTTCTACCTCCTTCTACAAATACGGAAGTATTGCCATCACCATTTAATTTATCAGCAGAAAGCCCTACTAATGCCAAAACATTTGTTCCTGCATTGGTGGTCGCATCAAATGACATCTGCTTATCATTTGGAGTGAAATTTGGAACACTCCAACTACCGTTTCTAAAAATGGGTGGGTCACTTACGTCGCCAGTTTCTAAATTCGCAGTAAGAATATCATAAGCCGATTGTCCTTCTTCGTGATAATCAAACGCGATAATGTAAGGTGATAATTTTGAAAAGGTAGGATTTCCTACACTAACGTTTTCTGGAACTAAAGAGTACAATTTAGAAACATCACCACTCCTAAAATCTGCTGCATCGTTATTCCAGACATTCACAAAACCAATGTCCCAATATTCGATTTCTCCAAAGTCTCCTTCTACGCCATTCAGTGCATCATACATGACCCATTCACCTGAATAATCCCACTCGATGACATCTGCAAACTTGACTTCGCCAGTCGAAATTCCTTGCGTAAATGTTGGATTGAACAAATCAAACTTCTTATTCGCACCAGTTAAAAAATCAATAATATATAGCCCATTATCATTTTCATCTGATAATGCAGCTACTCTATTTCCATCTTTTGAAATGGCTGCATTTCTCCAAATTGGTGAGGTACTTATTGCCCCAACCGTCCCTGCATTAATGTCCACTTCATAAATGTGCATATCAGAAGCTACAAAAACAGCAAAAGCACCGTCATCTGTTACACTTGGCTTGCTGATGGGTGCCAATTGGATATATGGATTACCAACCAAAGTGCCATCACCTGTCGCTAAATAAATTGCACTGGCATTCTCATCTGTCAACATGACAAAATCTGAACCTGGGTTTTCGTCCAAATCATCTTCATAATTATTAGGTGAACCACCTGGGATATTGACGGCATCCATTGCTTCATGCGCTGCATTTGCGACTGCTGTTCCGTACAAATCCATTGCCGCTTGCGCTACTCCAGCTCTCAAATCTATAAATTGGGACGAGGCAACTAAATAATTATCTAAAGCTCTATAAAATACTTTTTCTGCTCTCTCTTTTCCAACAGATGAGTTTGTTGCAAACAAATAAAATGCGTGATTTGGAATTCCACTATTGATGTGAACACCTCCATTATCTTGTGAACCAGTAAATCTAACATTATAATCGTCGGGTTGATATCCCTCATCGTTCAAACTATTTCCCCCATTATTTGGGTTGGAAAGGTCTCTCATTGCACCAGTTCTAAAAATCTGAGTATTCACAACATCTTCGCCGATCTTCCAATCATCACGGTCAATCATTGCTGCAAAGATGTCTGCAAACGACTCATTCAATGCACCAGATTCTCCTTGATATCGCAAATTGGCAGTAGTTTGGATCACACCATGCGACATCTCATGACCTGCAACATCCAATGATTTTGCTAAGGAGCTTGTGAATGCTTGAGCGCCGTTACCATAATAGATATGAGCTCCATTCCAAAAAGCATTGTCCATGTCAGAACCATCATCTTCCGCAATGTTGTAGAAAGACATGATATTTCCACCCTGATTATTTACTGAATTTCGGTTGTGAACTGTTTTGAAATAATTGTAGGCTTCTTCTCCATTGTAATGAGCAGAAACTGCTCTTCTATCTGCCCAAGTATTATTTTGAGAAGTAACATGAACAGGACTAAAACTTGATTGACGAGCGGGGGTTCCTCCTTTTCCATCAATCGTCCAAATTACACCTACTCCATTATTTGGAAAATTTGACAAAGCCTCTCGATGCATATCTTTGGAAGCATCAATCATGAAATAATTTACTCCGACTTGATAGGTATTTAAAGTTCTGTTGACATTATTCAAATCTCTTGCCGTGGCAATCGTTGGGCCATCCATAGCACTTGTAGATTCAGTCTCAAAAGTCAATGGAATTTTATAATCATTTTCATCATGATTATGATTGCAAGTATGCTCTCCTTTCAAATCATAATGAGAAAATTGACAAAAACTTGAATGATGATCAATGATATCACCTGTGTTAGCATCTACAAAATACTCAAATCGTTTGATTCGATTTGGAAAAATACTGGTATGATACACCAATTTTGCATTCGTATTTTTTCCTTCTGGAAAATAGATAACTAATTCAGTTTGAACCTGTTCGCTTCCGATTTCTTTTTCGGTCAAACCATCAACAAATTCGATGTTCTTTTCTGAACTCAAATGTGATTTCACCAACTCAACAGATTGATTTTCAGTTAATTGTGGCAGAACATCATCTATCTTAGGAGTTGAAAAACTTCTACCATTTAGTAAATAAATGGAGCCGTCTTTTTCATGCAAAATCACTTCTGCTCCAAAAATTGGTAAGCCTTTATAAGTTTGCTGATATTTCAAATGAGATATTTGAAGGTCATCAATTTTATTTTCTTTTAATTGAAATTCTTCAGATGGATTTTCAATTTGAAGTAATGATCCAGCTTTCTCTAAATAGTAATTTGAGATTACTTCTACATCATCTGTTTTCAAACCTGAATTATCAATTTGACCAGAAATACTAATTGGTCGGCCATTGATGTCGGACATCGCAACCCGTAAACCATCTTTTGATTTTGGTTGTAATTGTTTGATTTGAAATTTTGATTCTTGCGCTTGTAATCCACGAGTAGTGGTTGGTAGATTTCTAAAGTTTCTTTTAGAAATGATTTTGGTTTCTTCAACCGTTCTTTTAGTTGAACTTTTGGTTGGTAGATTTCCTTTTTGCTGCGCAAAACCAAATTGAAAAAATGAAATTGAAAAAATGAAAAGTAGTAATTTCTTCATGTTATAATTTTGAATGAAAACGATTTTTGGTAGAGGTTGTATAAAAATGTAGGGTTTTGAATGAAAGTTGTACCCAAGTCTTTAGGTGAGTTTGGAGTTAATAGGATGCAATTTCATAGCCAAAATTATTCAACTATGAACTTACCTGTGCTAATTTGGGCACCTTTAACTAATCTATAAATCAATAAACCTTCCGAAAGTTGAGATTTAGAAATTTCGACTGACTTATTTCTTATGTTTTTCTCTTCGTAAATTTTCTTTCCACTAAGGTCAAAAATTGAAATTTGAACAACTTCATTATTAGCATTTTCAAAAATTAAATTGGCTTTTTCTGAGAATGGGTTAGGAATGACTGCACTATAAAATTGATTTATGATTTTGGTATTAACACTTGAGACATCGCCAATATTGCATTCTGTAGCAACCAAATTCATAGTTTCAAGGTTTTCATTTACGATTGCAGTCACTTCTGAGATACAAATGGTATCTGACAAAAATTCCTTTACAAATACTCTTAAAAACGGCTCCCAAGTAATTGACTTATTTAAGGAAGTCTCTTCGTAAGAAAGGCCAATCAGTTCTACTTCATTATTAAAAACAGTCGCATTGAATGAAGGAATCAACAATTGAGATGACTCCATCGTTAAGCCACTTAATTTAAATTCAAATCCTTCAATTCTTCCATAAGGCGAACGATACATGACATCCACATAACCATCGGTTGGATTGATTTCACCAATTCCCAACCAAACGGAATCCATCTGGTTGTAAATCCCAAAAGGAAACTCACAAGGCGAATGCCCATGACCAGGAAGAGGTGCTTGCCCTGCATGTAAAGCACATTCCAAACTCAGTGCTGCATCAACTACATTGATAGCGCCATCTGCATTCAAATCGTTGCATTGAGTCGCATCATTTGAGTCCGCGAGACTTTGTTGGACGTAATCCATCACATCAGCTAAATCACGAGCGTTGTCTATATTCACATCTCCCATTAAACGAGATCCGTTACAATTGCCTAAGCAATCTTTTTGAGCGGTTCCGTTGGGAATACCGAGGCAGTCAACATACCCTGGGCAATCGTTTACCAGCTGATATCCTGTATAATTAAAGGCAGTGTCCGTAAAAACTTCAAGGCAAACCTGCGCCCAATTATTGGAATAATCTGACTCAAAATTACCATACGCATCTGGAGAATGATCCCAATTTACTACAGCGACGAAAGTGTAAATTCCATCATCCAAATCAGTAATATCTATCCACTGACAATCCAAAAAATGATCATAAATATCTGCACATCCTGCAGTTAATCCCTGCTGAGCACAAGTATATTTTGATTGAATATTAGGTGGGCATTCCAAATCAATTACACAAAAACCATTTTTAAATCCAATAGGAATTTCGTTGCCTTGTTGGTCAAAAAGTATATAACGAGCATATCCTTCATAATGCCAATGTTGATGACATTCGTCAAACTCCCATTGGGTAGTTGATTGGTTCGTATTTGCTGGCGGAACGCCAATGTAATAATCTTTATCCCCTATGTTTTCAAATTTCGTATCAAAACGAATCACTGTACGAGGGCCATACCCTCTCAAACATCCCTCCTCTCGAAAACAGCTGTTTTGATTATTGACAATTGCTCTCCGCATAGAACGCTCAAAAGTAATTTGAGAAATCGAAAGATCTGGTGCTGTTGGACATGCTGGATCTCCATTAAACTTACAAGTTCCATTATCAATTGTAGCTACTGGATCAAAATTACATGCCAAAGAATCTGTACAACCAGTTACTGCTCCTTCAAAAGATAAACTCCATTTGATATCTCCTTTATCACAATCAATATTGCTACTTCCAATTTTTAAATAGTAGCTGTTGTCTCCAATAAGATTAACGGTAAGTTCCGCTTGGTCACCACATTTATCTTCATTGAAAAATATTGCACCTTGAGTGTTTGGACTTTCATTGATTGGATTGCAAAAATCATAGCCCCAGATGGTCGTGTTGCAAGTATTTTCAGGGAAGCAAGTCGATATTTTATAAATACCAGAAGTAGCAGGTCGAAAACGGTACCATTGAGTTGCATATTGATCGTCAATCTGGTAAGTTCCTAAATCAATGTCTGTCGCTTTGTCACAAATACTTCCTGAGTTGCAATCTAAATATTCGTAAAAATAACGTCCTGTCAGTTCAGGATCATCTAATACCAAAACGCCATCAATATAAATCTTTATTGAACCTCCTGTTTGAAGTCCATCCATTGCAAAGTCCTGAAAAATAAAAGAAAGACATTCATCTGCAGGAACACAAAGGGTATCGGAGTACAAAGAGTCAGGAACCAAAAAGAAACCACCTTCTAATAAGGTTGTGCCGTTTTGACTAATTAGTACATAGGAGTTTTCCCACGGAAAAGGATCAGCATTGAAATTTACAATAATCTCTTTCTCTCCTGCATTGCAATTTGACTGAGCAAAAGAAATGGTAAAAAGCCCAATTGATAATATCGCAAAAAGAGATATTCGACGTATATTTAAAATCATAGAAACCAGATTATTTATGTTCAAACAAAAACAGCCCAAATTATAAATGGTTGATTGGACGTTTTATTCTGGTTTAAATTTAGGCGGGTTAAGATTTAAGTCCAATTAAAACATCAACAATCGTCTTTAACATGATAAACAAAGGCTCTCTTCCCTCTTTTGAAATGTTTCCATCTTCATCATCAGTGACGGAGTCTTCGATAAATGCCAATAAATCTTCTTGAGGATAATCTTCAAAAAATATGTCTAATCTATCTCGAAACGTTTTGCCTTTGGCAGCTTGTAATAGTTCCCAATTTTTTTCTTCTGTTAATAAAACCAATTGTTCAGAGATATCTTGTTCTTCATAGAATGGCTCTGTTGCCTCCAAAATCACCAATAATAAAAAAAGCATCCATTCTCTTTCAGGATTGGTAAAAGCATGGGTATCTTCCGAAAAAAAATACGCTAAAATCTCCGCTTGTGAGTCATTAAACTTTTCGAGTGACGCCGAAAAAACAGCCTCATCTGAGCCTAACTTTTCAGCTGCTTTCTCAATAATATTTTCGTTTACAAATTTCATTTGAAATAAAAATTTGTCTTAAAAGATTAGACTTTATTATTCTAATGTAGAGGAAGCAAGTCCAACGATTAAAAATTTTCTTCAATTTTAGTATTACTCAAAAAATAACTTCCCTCTTTAATTCAAAAAATTAGCTCGAAAAACCTCATTATCAATCACTTTTCCTTCACTATTTTTTTGAAATCGGGAACTTATTTTTTGAGCGTTCCTTAAGTATGGTTTTCAGACTCTATTCCTCCTTTTTTTGCGTTTTCTCTGGTCTCATCTGAGGAAAGAACAACACCTCCTGAATCGAAGATTGATTCGTAAACAACATCGCCATTCTATCGATTCCAAAACCGATACCAGACGTTGGTGGCATTCCATATTCTAAGGCACGCAAGAAATCTTGGTCGATGAACATCGCCTCATCATCACCTCTATCTTTCAATTTAACTTGGTCTTCAAATCGTTCGCGCTGATCGATAGGATCGTTTAGCTCCGTATAGGCATTTGCGATTTCTTTTCCGTTGACCATCAACTCAAAACGCTCTACCAAACCAGGTTTGCTTCTGTGCTTTTTGGTCAAAGGACTCATCTCAACTGGATAGTCGGTGATGAACGTCGGTTGGATGTAATGATGCTCAGCCAACTCGCCAAACAGCTCATCAATCAACTTTCCTTTACCCATACTTTTATCTACTTGAATATGATGTTTTTTACAAACTTCACGCAATTGATCTTCATCCATTTCCGATACATCAGTACCTGAATGTTCTTTAATCGCATCCAAAATTGTAATCCTTTTGTAAGGCGCTTTGAAACTAATCACCTTATCCCCGACCTGAACTTCTGTTGTGCCGCAAGTGTCCATCGCCACTTTTTCCAACATCTGCTCAGCAGTGTTCATCATCCAAAAATAATCTTTGTACGCCACATAAAACTCCAATGCCGTAAACTCTGGATTGTGTGTTCTGTCCATCCCTTCATTTCGAAAATTTCGACTGAATTCATAAACAAACTCAAAACCACCGACAATCAATCTTTTCAAATATAACTCATTGGCAATTCTCAAATATAAAGGCACATCCAACGCATTGTGATGCGTCACGAACGGACTTGCTGCTGCTCCTCCCGGAATCGCTTGCAGTACTGGCGTATCTACTTCAATCGCATCAAAACTGTTCAAAAATTCACGAATGGAATTCACCATTTTAGTTCGTTTCAAAAACGTTTCTTTTACCTCTGGATTCACCACCAAATCAACGTAACGCATACGGTAACGAAGTTCTGGATCTTTAAATTCATCATAAACGTTTCCATCCTTATCTCTTTTGACAATTGGCAATGGGCGCAATGATTTACAAAGGAATTTCAATTCTTTCACACGAATTGAAACCTCACCTGTTCCAGTTGAGAAAACTTCTCCTTTCACACCAATAAAATCACCAATATCGAGCAATTTGACCAACGCCGCATTTTTGGTTTGTTCTTCTTCTGACGCTCCATATTTGCCTTTTCCCATGAACAACTGAATCACGCCATCCGAGTCTTGCAACTTCGCAAATGGCCCGCGCTGTCCCATGAATCGACCAGCCAATTGAACAGGTTTTTCATTGTAATCGCCCAATCCTTCACCTTTAATATTGTGAAGGAATGTATTCAAATCCGTCTCTTCTCTTTTAACACCTGCATCAAACTCAATTGCCTCAGACAATTTGAATTCCGCAGCATCAGGATCTGCCAACAACTTGCCGCCGTTGAATTTATTTTTTAGAACCAAAGGCAACAATTGCTCAGCACCAGCTGGGCCGATACCTTTTAGTTCTTCTAAAAGTTTCTTTAAGTTTTGGTGAAAAGTTTCCGATACAAAATCTAATGACTTATGGTCAACTTCAACCAATTCTGGTGGGAAAGCATCGAAGCCTAATTCTTCGATTTTTTTCAGGTTTTCCCTTCTTTGTAATTCCTGTTCGCTTAACATAGAGTAAAATGTTGTGGTTTGCGTTTCTCAAAAAAGACACAAAAATAGTCGTTTTAAAGAATTAGCAGCAATAACCGCTAATTAGATTAAAAAGTTTATTTAGTTTTGGGAAAATGGTTAGATGGTTTTATGGCTAAATTGTTATCGAAATAGCGTAAACCATTCAACAATTAAACCATTTAACAATTAAATTTTCAACCATGAACAAACTCACTACACTTCTATTTTTTCTATTTCTATTAGCAAGTAACAATTTATTCGCACAAGTCAATTACACGGCTAACGATCAAGTTTCTCCTTATGATGGAAAATTTAGGTACGGAACAAATTTCGGTTATTATCCAGGCTGGTTAGACCTCCAAACTGCCGATGTTGTGGTTGGAAATAGTACTTTGCCAGGCATTGGAATTGATGCCATTCGAGGTTCGCTACCACAGCACTTTTTGGAAGCATGGAACTACGAAATTCGAGTAGATTTTTACGATCATTATAAGTCGCTTGGCGCGAATGATCACTTAGTTTTTGTCGGTTACCCAAAAGAGGAAGACAAAGATCCAGTTGAATATTGTGCTGGAGAAAAATCGGAATTGATTTTCAAAAATATGTACGAACCGATTTGGGATGGTGGCGCAAATGGTACCCCATATAATGATGAGAACGAATATGCGGCCTATTTATACAAAATCGTTTCTAACCATACCACTCATGTCAAATTTTGGGAA
>CALLVG010000297.1 GCA_938010715.1 uncultured Saprospiraceae bacterium | reverse complement strand
AACCCAAATAAATCCCGAAGTTAATTCGAGACACGTTTGGGTTCTACTACACTTTCACCTCCACTACCCTTTTCTCCTTCCGACTTCTCTCCGCCGCAAACCCCATGACATGACTCTCAATCGAAGCACCGATCGTTGAAGTCAATATAGACTTGTCTTGTTGCGAAACTGCTTGAATCCAATCAGAAACCAAGTTCCAATCTCCGCCCCCGTGTCCATCAGTTTTTTGCTCCCAAACTGTTTTTTCGCCAGTCAGAAAATCAGTGTGTTCGAAACGGTTCATGTCACCTACGATGTCTCCGTGACTGCCCATGATGCGCGTTCGACGTCCGTGATAAGATGTAAATGCCTCCATATTAAAAGTGGCGGTTACATCATCTTCAAAAAGCATATTGCAGGTATAATGGTCGGGTTGATCATTTTCCATTTTATAAACGCAGCGACCGTAATTGGTGGTTTTCAAATATTCTAAAATAGCGTCGCCGTGCTTTGATTTATCTTTTGGCAAATCAAAAACATAGGTACGTTGACGATCGCGGTAATAAATTTTCATGGCTGAATATGGGCAGGTCGATTCAACAGCACAACCATCCATGCAGCGAGAGGTACTGCCTTTGGGGTCGTTGTCACTATTAAACCAAGAAACCGAGCCAAAAGCATGAATTTGTTGGCAACTTTTTTCCAACATCCATTTCATAATATCTAAATCATGACAGGATTTGGCCAGTATAATGGGCGCTGTTTGAACAGAATTATGCCAATTTCCACGCACAAATGAGTGCGCCATGTGAATCGCTTCTATCGGTTCAAAATGTTGCATACTCACCACTTTACCCAAAACACCTGATTGGATGATTTCTCTCAATTTTATAAAATAAGGCGCATATCTTAACACATGACAAACGGCAACAATTCGACCTGTCTTTTCAGATAATTCTAAAATATCACGACACTCTCTTTCGGATGGAGAAATGGGTTTTTCAAGCAAAACATCGTAACCCATTTCGAGGGCTTTCATACATGGGCCGTAGTGCAAATCATCGGGTGTGGTGATGATAATTGCATCTGCAAATTTGGGAATTTTAAACACATCTTCCCATGTTTTGAAGCTATGCTTCTTTTTGATATCATGTTGTTTTCGATAGCGTTTATTTCTTATTTTGATAGGTTCGGCAACGCCAACAATATTTAACTCATCTGGGTACTTCGTTGCGTAATTTCCATAAACATTTCCTCTGTTCCCCGCTCCCAAAGTGATGGCCGTCACAGCTTTTGCGAGTGTTTTTTTCTTTCGTTCGTCAGGTAATAAAATAGGTGATCCATCTTTTGTTTTCGCGAAAGCAGAAGGTGTAAATGCCATCGCGCCAAATGCCAAAGTGAGATTTTTTAGAGCGGTTCGTCTTGTTTGTTGGTTCATGATATTTTTTTTGTGAAAATAGTATGAAAAGAACCGTTTTCAAAACAAAAAAAACAAAAATCACAAATACCATGTCACAAAATCAACTAAAACCGACAAATAAATGCAGTTTGAGGCAAGAAAGTTGTAACAGTATATTTATCAATTAATAATTGATTATCTCAAAAAATCAGATAATTGATTCAGTTTGAAGAAATGGATTCTAACCCTAAAAAATATTGGACACTTCTTTTACTAATAATACTAAATGTATTGTTAGTTTCTCCTATCCTCGCTAATTTAGAGCCGCTTGATTCCGCAAAAAATATACTTATTGAAAATCCAGAAGGAGCATTAGAAATTTTACTCGACTTAGAGGCAAGCCCTGCTTCTAAGGAAGCACCACAGTTTCTTGGAGAGATTTTTTTCCAAAAAGGAAAAGCGTATAATCGTATCGGAAATTACGAAAAAACTAAAGAGCAATTAGATAAAGCTGCAGAAACATTTAGAAACTCATCTGATTACAAAAAAGCAATTGAAGCGACACTGTATGCGGGTGATATTTGCTTACGAATTGGAAAACAAAATGAAGCACTCGCACTAATTGAAAGTGCAATGAAAGAGGCAGACCTTCATAATGACACCATCTTGATTGTAAAATCCAAAATCTCATCGAGTCATTATTATTATCAATACGCTGATTACCATAAGGCACTTAAAGAGTTATATGAAATAGAAAAAATTACTGAAATATCTAAGAAAGAATTTCCAGGTAAAATTTTACTAAACATTCAAAACGATTTAGGAAATGTCCACACAGTTTCAGACAATAAGGCCCAAGCCAAAATTCATTACAAAAAAGCTATCGAAATTTGTAAAGAGTTTAAACTCTACGGTTATTTATCAGCACTATATTTCAATCTTGGTAATCTCTATTTTTATCAAGATAGCATAAAAAATGCCGAGCACCACTACTTCAAATCACTTGAGGCGGCGGAGCAATACAAGATTCCAAGTAAATTAGGATTCTCCAATATGATTATAGGTGATTTTCTATTGGCGACCAACCAGTCAGAAAAAAAAGCACATACTTATCTTATGAAAGGATTACCTTTCTTAATTGAGGCAAAAGATAATGGTAATATATGTTTTACTTATGGACTTTTAGGTATCGCTCAATTACGTCAAGGAAACAAGAGTAATGCTGTAGTTCAATTCCAAAATATGGAAAATCTGCTCACCAAACATTCCAATTATGCAAATAATAGTGAAATCTTGGGGCGTGTATCTAAATCATGTTACGAAAATGGCTTGTTTGATTTAGCATATTATTATCAGAACATAAATCAAGAAATTGAGAAGAAAATCTATAATGAAAAAAGCCAAAAAGAACTTTTACAATTACGAACAAATTATGAAACCAATAAAAAGGAAATTCAAATAGACGCATTAAAAAAAGAAAACTTTAATCAATCATTGATAGGTTCTCTTTTACTTCTATTGATCGCAGCTCTTGGCTTTTTCACTTACATTCTTTGGAGACAACATTATAGGTTAAGAGAGAAAAACAATGAATTGAATAAGGCTAAGTTAATGGCCGAACAATTAGCTAAAGCCAAAACTGATTTCCTCGCCACTATGAGCCACGAAATCAGAACGCCAATGAACGGAGTCATTGGGATGGTGAATATTTTAAATGACGAAAATACACGACCAGATCAAAAAGAAAATCTTGATATTCTAAAATTTTCAGCAGATAACTTACTCAACCTTATCAATGACATTCTTGATTTGGCAAAAATGGATTCGGGTAAAATTGAATTGGAAAAACAATCATTTGATTTAAAAAATCATTTTCAAAACAGCAAATAAAAAGTCGGCTGTACAAATGAACTTAGACATTCAATTGGATGGTTTAGAAAACCAAGTACTTGGAGATACTATGCGCCTCAATCAGGTTGTGACAAATTTGATTAACAATGCTTTGAAATTTACAAAAGAGGGATTTGTTTCACTAAAAATAACAACAGTTTCTCAAACTGAAAACAAAGCCAAAATTAAGTTTGAAATTATTGATACAGGAATTGGCATTTCTGAAGAAAATCAAAAATCTATTTTTGAAAAATACCAACAGGCAGAAAACGAAACTTCAAGGCTATATGGTGGTACGGGACTTGGACTCAATATTGCCAAAGAAATAATTGAGCTACATGGAGGAAAACTAAATCTTCAGAGTGAGACTGGAAAAGGAAGTAATTTTTATTTTGAAATTGATTTCCCAATTTCGAAAACACAAATTCAAGCGCCAACTCAATCAAAAAAAGCATTAAAAAAATCTGAACTTGATGGAATGAAAATTCTTTTGGCAGAAGATAACAGGGTCAATCAAATGGTCGCTAAAAGATTACTCAATAAATGGAAGGTAGATCTTACAATTGCTGAAGATGGAGCCGAAGCAGTAGATTTATTTAAAGCAAATGATTTTGACTTAATTTTAATGGATATCCAAATGCCCAAAATGAATGGTTTTGAGGCCACTGAAATCATCCGCAAACTACCAAATGGCAAATTGCCAATATTCTCTATGTCCGCTTCGACTTTTAGTACCAACTATGATATAGAGCATAAAAACTTAATGGACGGCCACATCGGCAAACCGTTTAACCCTGATGAATTGTTTACGATACTTTCAAATCATTTTACTAAAAAGAATATCGTCGCACAGAATCTTTCCTCAAATTGATTAGCCTCAGATATTAAGTCTGAAGTTGTTTAAAAACTCATTGATTGGATGCAAGTGGCAAATTTCATCCTGAATTCTTAAACAACTTCTTGACAAAATTATGTTAGAAAAACTTTTTGAACTATTTTTTCGTCAATCAAGGCATTTTTTCTTTGCATATCCGTAGATACGAAACTAAAAAATCACGAAGAGTGGCTGAAAAAAGAGCCGAAAAGTTATTAAGCTAATTCTGGCAGACTACTTAGGCAAGAAAATTGCAGTAATTTTCAAGTCTAAACTTCCGCTCCCCTCTATTATAATTTCAATTTATGGCGGGTCTTTTTGCCATAATTCGACATGAACGAACTTTAAAAATTAGAGGCCGTGAGAAAAATAAGTGCTTACAAAATAGTCACGTGGCTAATTATTTGTTTACCGCTTTGTAGTGGAAACTTATATGCTTCCAACGAAACTTTGGATCCAACCTATATTTCAGCTGATATTGAATTGGCAAATAAGGTAGTGGAATCCAATCCTAAAAAATCACTCGAAATAGCTTCCTTCCTACTGGATAGCGGCATAGAGGATCAATCCAAAAAGGAAAAGGCTGACTTAATATTCTTGAAAGCGCAGGCCTACCTCAATCTTAAGAAAAAAGACCAAGCTCAGCAACTGTCCACCCAAGCGTTGACGCTCTACAAAGATGCTAAGGCCAACTCCTCGGTCGTTGAGGTCAACTTATTTATTGGAGAGATTTTTATAAAAAATGGAAAGGCAAAAGAGGCATTTAGTTTTATTGAAGAAGGAATCAATATTGCTAAAGCAATCAACGATACATTGCTGATAACAGAAGCCTATTTGAAAGAAAGTAAGTATCAAAATTATTTAGGTGAACTTGAATTGTCACTCAAATCTGCATTGACCGCACAAAAATATATAGAAGACCATCCTGGGTTTATCAAACAGAAAGTGCATATCTACAATACTATCGGCTCTTTTTATGGAAATACAGAGGACAATGACAAGGCGATTGAGTTTTTCAAAAAAGGAATTGAAGTTTCAATTAAACATAATGAATCGGTTCATCTCTATATTCTTCATATTAACCTTGCTCTCATTCTTCTAAAACAGGATAAAAAGGAAGAAGCAGAATATCATTTCATCAAGTCTCTCGAATATTCAGAAAAGTCTGGCAAAGAGGATAAAGTTGCTTATTCGAATGCACTCTTGGGAGATTTTTATTTGAATGCAGAAAATTATCATAAAGCTAAACCTTACCTAAACAAAGCTTTTAACCATTACAAAAAAATAGAAAACATATCTGAAATGGCCTATGCTTTAGGCTCACTCGGTATTGCAGAAATTGGTACGCAAAACAATAATGTTGGATTAAAATACATGGAGGAAGCCGATGAATTGATTGCTTCTACGGATTTTGAAAATTATAAAATTGCATTATACCAATTGATGGCAGACAAATGTTATCAATTTGGACATTACAAAGAAGGATATAATTTCTACGTAAAACATACGCAATCAAAAGAGAAAACCTACAACGACTCCAACCAAAGCAAAATTTTAAAACTCAAAACTCAATTCGAAACCAAAGAGAAAGAAATTGAAATTGCAGCTTTGAAAAACGAAAAAGCAGCAAAAGAAAAGATGTCTTATCTTTCTTATTTAGTGGGGCTACTTCTTTGTTTGCTAATTGCAATATTGGTCTATGCCTACAAATTAGTCCTTAGAAGAAACAAGGCATTGGAAACTGCAAAAGATGGCGCAGAAAGACTCGCTCAAGCAAAATCAGAATTCTTGGCCACGATGAGCCATGAGATCAGAACTCCGATGAATGGAGTGATTGGGATGGCCAATATTCTTGCAGATGAAAACCCGCACCCACATCAAAAAGAAAATCTTGAAATCCTAAAATTCTCTGCAAACAATTTGCTCTATTTGATTAATGATATTTTGGATTTAGCAAAAATTGATTCGGGTAAAATTTCATTGGAACAAAAAGATTTTGACCTTCGAAATCATTTCCAAAAACTATTTGCCATTTTCAAAACAGCGAATAAAAATTCAAATATTAATTTGAATTTAGACCTCCAATTAAATGGTTTGAAAAATCAAGTGATTGGTGATACGCTCAGACTCAATCAAGTCATTACCAACCTAATCAACAATGCCATCAAGTTCACAAAAGAAGGTGATGTTTCTTTAAAAATCACAAACGTCAAGGAAAGTAATGGCAAAGCAAAAATCAGATTTGAAGTAATAGATACAGGTATCGGAATTTCTGAGGAAAACCAAAAAACCATCTTTGATAAATACCAACAAGCTGGAAACGAAACCACACGCCTCTACGGTGGTACTGGCCTTGGCCTTAATATCGCAAAAGAAATTATTGAACTTTACGGAGGTGAACTTCAATTACAAAGTGAGGTTGGCAATGGAAGTAATTTTTTCTTTGAAGTTGATTTTCCAATTTCTGAAAAAGAAGCGAATACTCCAGTGCTAATGATTCCAAAGAATAAATCGAATCTGCTTGCTGGTATGAAGATACTTTTGGCAGAAGACAACAAAGTCAACCAAATGGTTGCTCAACGATTACTCAAAAAATGGAACATAGAATTGACCATTGCAGAAGATGGCCAAAAGGCAGTAGATTCATTTAAAATAAATGATTTTGACGTTGTCTTAATGGATATTCAAATGCCAAATATGGATGGATATGAAGCAACCAAGCACATCCGAAAATTGCCGAACGGAGACCTTCCAATCTATTCGATGTCGGCTTCAACATTTAGCTCTACCAATAGTCAGAAAAACAAAAATCTAATGGATGGTCACATCGGAAAACCATTCAACCCTGATGAATTATTCGAGTTGCTTTGCAAGCATGTTTCAAGAAAACAATTGGTTTCTGTTTCATAGTTTAGCCCAATAAATTTGGAATAAAATCATACCTTGTCATTAGACTTTATTCAAGACAAAACGAAAATAATGAAAAGGTATAAAGCGCTCGACATCTTTCGCGGGATGACAATTTGCCTGATGATCATCGTCAACACACCTGGCACATGGTCAACGGTTTTTGCTCCACTCCAACATGCCAAATGGCATGGATTCACACCAACAGATTTAGTTTTTCCTTCCTTCCTTTTTGCCGTAGGAACAGCGCTTGCTTTTGTCATACGACGCTATGGAAAAGACTCAAAAAAAGTTCCTTGGAAAAAACTAATCTGGCGAACTTTATTGATTTTCCTTTTAGGTTATATCATGTATTGGTTCCCTTTTATGAAGTGGAACAATGCAGGAGAACTGACCACTTTTCCGATGAGCGAAACACGTATTTGGGGTGTTTTGCAACGAATTGCAATTTGTTATTTCTTGGCCGCCGTGATGATTTTTTATCTTTCGAAAAGGAATTTGATCTATGCCGCTCTCGGTTTATTATTGGGCTATTGGGCTACCCTTTGGGGCTTCGGTGATTATACTTTGGAAAACAATGCAGTTCGCAAACTCGACCTTTTCTTTTTCGGCGAAAGCCACCTCTACGGCGGTGATGGCATCCCATTTGACCCCGAAGGATTACTCAGCACCTTCCCAGCGATTGTCAATGTGATTGGAGGATATCTGGCAGGTATTTTTATTATTGAAAATAAAAAAACAGGATTTGAAAAAGTAGCTTATCTCCTTATGATTGGAGTAGCGATGGCGACTTTTGCTTACTTCTGGCATTATCTTTTTCCTATTAATAAAAAACTGTGGACGAGTTCGTATGTGGTGCTCACCATCGGTTTGAATCTTATTATTCTGGGTATTCTAATATTTTTAACTGACTTAAAAGAGCGCCCAATGAACTTCAATTTCTTTGAAGTATTTGGAAAAAACCCATTATTCATATATCTTTTTTCTGAATACTTGGCCATCACTATGCTCTTTGTAAGAATTGGTGGCAAATCCATTTTTTCGATTGTTTATGAAAAAGCATTTGCTTGGATTGGACCATATTATGGCTCATTTGTGTTTGCTATCTTCTTTATGCTCATTTGTTGGGCAGCAGGTTGGTGGTTAGATAAAAAGAAAATTTACATTCGCATATAGGAATGGTTCAAAAATAAATTTACATTCCTTTGCTTGTTCTTTTTCCCTTCTGCTGCGTTGAAAAGCCTCGTAGATGCCTTGCATCGCCTACGTTTTTCGCCTTGCAGAAGAAAAAAATAACGACCCATAGAAACGCAATTTATTCCTGAACCATTCCTTTTCACTGATTAGGCTTGTTAT
>CALLVG010000296.1 GCA_938010715.1 uncultured Saprospiraceae bacterium | reverse complement strand
TTTCAGGTGATGAGTTTGGTGGAAATAGTTGCGTATTTCAAAGATGACGGAAAACTCAATCGAATCAAAGAAGTGCGTCCTGCACAGATATATCAATCAATTCCTTTTCAAATAGAAAAAATGGCGGTGGGCATGTTCATGGCAGAGGTTTGTCAAAAGTCCATCAAAACAGCCGAAGAAAATCAACCGTTTTTTGATTTTTTGATGGAGTCATTTATGCTCCTTGATAATACAAAAGAATCGGTGGCGAATTATCATTTGTCATTTATGATGTCTTTGACGATGTATTTGGGCTTTTTGCCAAATGGTGCATTTTCGGAAGAGACCCCTTATTTTGATTTGAAAGAAGGAATGTTTGCAGATGTCGTTCCAGTACATCCTAATTTTATCAATCCAGAAGAAAGTAAAGATTTTGGAGCTATTTTGAAAACGAACATTAGTAACTCCCATCAGTTGAATTTTACTCGAACTCAACGAAAAGCATTAATCAAAAATTTACTTGATTTTTATAAATATCACATCGAAAACTTCGGGGAGATAAACACGCATAAGGTGTTTGAGACGGTGCTTGGTGGTTAAAGTTTTCGCATCACCAATCCATTAAATGCCAACCAACCCAAAAGCGAAGCAAACGAAAGACTACCAATGTAATCGAATCCTTTGAGGAGATGTAGGTTGATTTCAAACAATTCATAAGAAAGGAAATCTGTAAAAATGTAAGTGGCATTGATGCCAAAAAGTATGAACAATACTTTTGACATTCTTTGTAGCCAAGCGACTTTGGTACCCTGACTTTTATCGACTGAGATTCTGACTTCTGCTCTTTTTGATTTGATATACCGGTAAGCAAAATAGAGGTAGCCAAAAAACGAAGAGATGTACAACAACATTTCTACCCCTCCATAAAATGGAGAAAATAGACTTCTTCCTATTTCACTTTTGGTTTCTGCGGAATTAAAAAAGGTACTGACCAAAAAGAGTATTTGCCCGATAGGTAAAATCAAATGTTTAGCGTCCGACCATCTGATTTCGTATTGTGGGTACAATTTTAATTTTACAAAATAAAAATAGAGTGGCCCAAATGACAGCGTGAAATATACGGGTAGAAAAAGCAATTGAGGATTGCGAAGAAACACACCTGTGTGAACCATCAAGTTATGAACGAGCGTCAGCGCAAGACAAATTAGTAACCCACCAAAAAACAAGTCAGGACGCTTATCTATTTTAGGACGAACAACAAAAAGAAACCCAAACACCAACCCAGTTAAGATACTAACAATCAAAGTCAGTAATACAAACCAATAAGCGAGTTGAAGAAATTGTTCCATTTGGGTTTTTCGATTTTTACATTTTTATCTGTCCAGTTACGAAAGGATTTAATGATCGTTCGCGTCCGATAGTCGTAGATGGGCCATGTCCACAATATACTTTAAATTCATCGTCGAGTGGCATCAGTTTATCATGGATGCTCGACATCAAAGTTTCAAAATTGCCACCTGGCAGATCTGTTCGTCCGATGCTATCATAAAAAAGTACATCACCAGCGATTACAAATTTATCCTTTTTTGAAATAAAAGAAATGCTGGCAGGGGAGTGTCCTGGGGTGAAAACGATGTCCAAAATGGTATCTCCAAATTCAATCATATCTCCTTCTTCCAAAAAATGAGTTGGCTCAGGTGATTCTTCAGGGACGGGCAAACCATAGTTTTGGCAAACCATCGGCATTGATTTCAAAACAGGCAATTCACCTCTATGAATTTCTAATCCTAACGAATATTTCTCAGCAACAAATTTATTTCCAAAAACATGGTCGAGATGACAGTGGGTATTGATTAACTTGATTGGCTTCAGATTATTGGTGGAAATAAAATCCGTTAATCTCTTTTGCTCATTGGCATCATAACAACCAGGATCGAAAATGATACACTCGCCATTTTCATCAGCAACGATAAAGGTGTTTTCTTGAAAAGGATTGAAAGTTAAAGAATGAACGGTTGCCATAATGTGATTTTTATTTTAAAACAGATGAGGTTGTTGGACACTCATTTTTGAATGTGTAAAGATAGTAGGATATGATTATTTTGACGTAAGTCACTCAATATGAATACCTTAAATGTTATGCTTAACAATAATTATATGAAGAAATCAACAATACGATAATACCCAAATGTAGGTATTTCATTCCCTTCAAAATGAAAATACATTTGTGTTTGTAAAAGAAAGCACAAGATCCAACATTTTTAAACGTCTGTGAGAAAGTAAAAAAACACTTTTAACTCCCCCAGATGGGCTTTAAGTCTCTACGACTTGGTTCACTGCCTTAGCATCTTTCAAGACGGTTTTTCCAGAAACCACGTTATTTAGTACTTCTCTATTGTTCTGTCATAGGACAACACTCATTACATATTCAATAATTTAAAACAATAAGTTATGGTATCAACGAATACCCCATTGAATGGTGCACCGCACCGAAACAACACGTTGATTTTCCAGCAAAACTCTGCCAAGCATCACAAAGCAATCGCGTATTCTGCGCAAGGTTTGAGTAAGCTGATTTTGAAATCATTTGTATTACTTTCTCTTCTTTTATTTAGTTTGAATCTATTTGGGCAACAGTGTAATCTGGTTTGCCCTACTGTAATTACGGTTGAACTAAATCCTGGAAGTACGACACCAATTCCTACACAATTATTTTACGGTGGTACTTGTAACCCTGCTCCAAGTGTGAGCCCTGCAAGTGCTACTTGTGCTGATATTACAACAGGAACCAATCCTCGTTTAGACGTTGTCGTAACATACACACCAGCAGGAGGAGGGGCAACTCAAACGCTTACTTGTTCTAATGTAGTCCAGGTAAATGATACAAAAGCACCTGATGTACTTACCTGTCCTGCCAATACAACGGTAGATTGTGGAGGTTCCGTAGCTGTTGCAGACTTAGGGGAACCTACTTTTTCTGACAATTGTGGAGGAACTATTTCTTCGGGTATTGAAAATGATACTCCTATTGCTTCTACAACAACTGGGATGTGCCAAGGTATTGAGCGTACTTGGACTGTTTCTGATGCTTCAGGTAATATGGCAACTTGTACGCAAATTATCACTATTACTGATTCTGAAGATCCAGAATTAGTATTTGATCCATCCAGTTTTCCTTCTGGAGTTCCTGCTGATATGACTTTGGAATGTGAATCCGATTTGCCTGGTATGCTTGATGGTGGAATGATGGCAACTGCAGATGATGATTGTAAAGTATCGCCATTTAATGTAATGGCTGTTGATGAGACAGTCGGAAAAACGGCTAATCCTTGTGAATATATGGTTACCAGAACTTGGACTGCAATTGATGATTGCAATAACACAGATGTTCATGTTCAAACCTTTACTATAAAAGATACTGAGGGGCCAGTTTTTATGGCACCACTTAGCCCTATCACTGCTATCAATGCCAATATGGCGAACTGTCAAGGTGAGGTTGTGAATATGGATTTGCTTGATAACACTTATTGGCCAGCCAATAATTTAGCAGATTGTTCAAATTCTGTTCAAGGTTTTTGGAAAGTATATCTTGTAACTCCAACTGGAAATACATTTATAACCCAAGGAACTGGGTTTAATGCTAATGGATTATACAATGCCGGTATTTATGATTTCGAGTTTACAGCAATAGATGCGTGTATGAACGATAATTCAGAAACTTATAGCGTTACCATTAACGATACAGGATTACCTACAGCTGTTTGTAAAGATCAAATAGTGACTGTTGATTCTGAATTCGGATTTACCACCCTAACAGGTGCAATGCTTGATAATGGTAGCTTTGATAAAGATAATTGTACGCCTCAAAGTTTATTGACTTTTGAGGTCATAGGAAGAAGTCCAGCTTCTTCAACTGGTGATCCTGATATTCTTGAATGTAGTGATGTAGATATAGTAAATTCACCTCCAAATTATGTAGAATTTACGCTAAAAGTTACAGATGGTAATGGAAATAGCAATACTTGTACTGCACAAATTACTGCAGAGCACTCTGCACCAACTATTGCGTGTTTACCTACTTACAGTGTTGATTTAGATGCGATGACTAATAACTATACTTTGAGTGCTGCTGATATGACTGCATTAACGGCTGGTTTCGCTGATGCTTGTAATTTAGGACTTACGATAACCTACTCTCAAAGCACTTTTGGGTGTAACGATATTGGTGATAATGATGTGACTATAACTGCTACACAAACTTCGGCGCCTATGAAAGCAAATGATTGTGTGACAAAAATAGTTGTAAATGATGTAACTGCTCCTGATTTGGATTGTGCTACCACTTTTACGGCTTATTTAGATGAAGATGGCGAAGTTGATTTAGAAGCAGCCTTGCTTTTGAATGGTAATGCTGCAATTTATATGAGTAGTGGGAATAGTGGCTCTGGTACTATTGGAATTACGCAGTATATCTATACTGCTCCAGATGCTCTTACATTAGATTTTGATTGGGATTATTCAACAAATGATACAAGAGGAGCTCAGGAAGATAGATTTAGGTATAGAGTAGTAACGAGCCCACCTGTCTCTCCAAATCCATGGATCAATCTTGCAAGTGGAGTTACAATCAATGCAACGGGTTCTGAAAGTATTCCACTTCAATCAGGAGATCAACTTGTACTTCAACTATTGACAGCCGATAACATGGAAGGAAGAGCAGAGTTAAAACTCGATAACTTCACTCCAACTCTTGGTATTTATGGTGCCGATAATTTTTATACAGATTGGACCCCTCGTTTTGCAGGTAGTGATGGAAAAGCATTTTTTGCAGGTGATGCTATAGAGGGTATCGATTGTACAAATCATTTCGATTTAATTTTATCAACGGATATAAGTTCACTCAATTGTGATAATATCACAACAACTGCAACAAGCCCAATTGACGTAAAAGTTTCTGCAACAGATGCTTCTGGAAATAATAGTGATTGTACTGTAGCAGTGACCGTTGAAGATCAGCTTGAACCTACAGTCACATGTGAAAATATATCTGTTCCATTAGATGAAAATGGTAAAGCATTTGTTGAAGCAGGTTGGTTA
>CALLVG010000295.1 GCA_938010715.1 uncultured Saprospiraceae bacterium | reverse complement strand
ACCTTTAGGTGCAAATTTTTGCTCCTGAATTCCATTCTTAGGAATGGTTCAGAAATAAATTGCGTTTCTATGGGAAGTTATTTTTTTCTTCTGCAAGGCGAAAAACGTAGGCGATGCAAGGCATCTACGAGGCTTTTCAACGCAGCAGAAGGGAAAAAGAACAACCAAAGGAATGTAAATTTATTTTTGAACCATTCCTTAAACAACTTCAATGAAAACCTTTCCTCAATTATATTAAAAGCAGAATTCAATGAAATCCGTAATTCAACTCTTCTTCGTTATTTTCCTTTTGGGAAATACAAGTCAACTATTTTCTCAATTTGCAGTAGAAACTCAATTAGCAAAAGATTACCTCAAAATCCAAGCTTCCGAATGGGGCTTAGAGGAATCTGACCTTGTTGACCTGCATTTGCAAGATGCTTACACAGATAAAAAAAATGGGGCGACCTATCTATATTTTGTCCAGCGTTACAATGGAATTCCAATCAATAATGCAATTTTAAATGTCGTTCTTTCCAAAGAACAAAAAGTTGTGAATGCAGGTAATCGATTAGTTACCAACATTGTTGATAAAGTAAATACTACTCAAAGTACCATACAACCAGTCGAAGCAATATTGGCCGCTGCTCAGTACTTTGAAGTTGAAGCACTTGCTGCTAAAGCCACTCCAGTTTTAAAAGAGACAAAAAAACCGAATGATTTTGTTTTTGAAAAAGGTGGTCTTTCAAATTCAGATATTCCAGTAAATCTAACCTATCAGTTGACAAAAAAAGGTCAATTGAATTTGGCTTGGAATCTTTCGATTGATATGATTGAAAATGCGGATTATTGGAGTGTAAGAGTGGATGCGACAACAGGTGAGGTGATTGACCAAAACAACTATACAGTTTATTGTAAATTTGGCAGTGGCCCACATCTCGCACCACAAGAAGGTTGTGAACATATTCACCACGCAAAAGAAGAAACATTGCCCGTTGCGACAGCGGCAGGAGGTTCTTATCGAGTTTTTGAGTTACCGTTGGAAAGTCCAACACATGGAATGTCAACATTGGTGATTGCTCCTGAAGACTCGTTAGCATCCCCTTTTGGATGGCATGATGTAGATGGAGAAGATGGGGCAGATTATACTATTACCAGAGGAAATAATGTTCATGCATATTTGGATGTAATAGCTGATAATGGCTCTCAGGGGGATGAGCCAGATGGTGGAGCGGATCTCATTTTTGACTATCCGTACGACTATACAGTCGAGCCAGCAGAGTTGAGAGATGCAGCAGTTACGAATTTATTTTACATGAATAATATGATGCATGATATTACCTATCAATATGGATTTACAGAAGAGGCAGGTAATTTTCAGGTAAACAATTATGGTCGTGGAGGACGAGGGGATGACTATGTATTTGCAGAGGCACAAGATGGTAGTGGCGAAAATAATGCAAATTTCTCTACCCCTGTTGATGGTGGAAATGGACGCATGCAGATGTTTCTTTGGAACACAAATTCCAATCTTCTTTATTTGGAAGGGAACGGTGATATCACTGGATGGTACTCGACTGGTTCTGCTGGTTATGGCCCAAGGATAGATGAAAATACGATGATTAGTGGTCAGATAGTAGAAGCAATTGATCCATTTTTCGCGCCAAGCGAAACAGATGGTTGTGAGGCAATTTCTAATAGTAGTGAAATAGCAGGTAAAATTGCTTTGGTCGATAGAGGTGGTTGCTTTTTTGAACAAAAATCATTGAATGCAGAAGCAGCTGGTGCGATTGCGGTTATCATCTGTAATTTCGCAGAAGATGCGAATGCATTGGGTGGCGCTCCAATTACTGGTGAACCTACGATTCCTACTATTTCCCTCGGAAGTAGTGATTGCGCATTGATTCGTCAATATTTGCATGAAGGATTTGAAGCAACAATAATGCAACGACCAAATACTGGTCCAGCCGAAGTTGATGCTGATTTTGACAATGGAATCATTGCACACGAATATGGTCATGGAATTTCTAACCGTTTGACAGGTGGTCCAAGTCAATCTGGTTGTTTGACTAATGAAGAGCAAATGGGAGAAGGTTGGAGTGACTTTTTTACCATGATAACTACTGCTAAAATGTCTGATAGAGAAACGCCAAGAGGTGTAGGGACTTTTGCAGAAAAAGATGATATCGACGGAAGAGGTATTCGCCCTTTTCCATATTCTATTGATTTGAATATCAATCCGTTGACTTATGAAGATGCTTCACAGTTGAGTATTCCGCACGGCTTAGGATCTGTTTGGTGTACGATGCTGTGGGATTTGTATTGGGCAATGACAGATGAGCATGGCTTTGATCCAGATGTAATACATGGAACTGGCGGTAACAATATGGCTATCGCTTTGGTAATGGAAGGAATGCGCCAACAGGCATGCCGACCTGGTTTTGTAGATGGAAGAGATGGTATCTTGGCGGCAGATAGGTTGCTTTACAACGGTGATAACCAATGTTTGATTTGGAATACTTTTGCTCGACGTGGACTCGGTTTTAATGCCGACCAAGGAAGCACTGATATTGTAGGTGATAATAAAGAAGATTTTGAATCAATGCCTTCTTGCGTGAAGGAGTTGAGAATCGCCAAAACTTCTACACCATTGGCAAATGCAGGGGACGAGATTACAGTGACCTTAACCATTTCAAACAATAAAGACGAACCTGTAACTGGTGCAGTAGTAGCAGATGAATTGCCAGAAGGACTTACTTTCTCAGGTGTTGAAAATATTTCGGGAATAGATGCTTCATTGATAAATGTAAATACAAGCAATGCAGGAATGGTGTCTTTTGAATTGGTAGCAAATGAAAGTATTCCCACTAATACAGAAGTGGTAATATCTTACAAAGCGATGACAGATCCTGAGAAATTCTCCATCCAAATGTACTTGGATGAGGTGCCAGATAATTCTAATGCGACGCAAGATAAATGGTTGATCGGTATCCAAAGTGATCCTGATGATAGCCCTAATATTTGGAATATTTCTGATGAAGATTCAAACGGAGACGGTTGGGCATGGAGAGTAGATGATCATGATTTAGATACCCGTCAATTGTTATTGTTGGCTGAACCAATTTCTACACAAGGAAGGCAACCAGTTCTGAGATTTTATCATCGATATGAAACTTATATTGGTCAGCATGGAGGGGTAGTTGAGTTTTCGGATGATGGGCTTCGTTTTCAAAATATGCCAGATGCTTTTTTTAGAAATGGCTATACAGGTTTATTGGCTTATCAGGCATTTGTAGAGCCATATTTAGCTGCCTTTTCAGGAAAAAGTGATCAATTCGTAGGCTCTTATTTGGATTTGAGTAGTTTCAATGGTAGAGATGCTTATGTGCGTTTCCGTTTTGGTACCAGAGATATTACTGAGATTACGGGATTGGGATTTGCTAACTATTTTGATAATGCGAATAGTGGTGATGGCTGGTTCGTAGATGACTTTGAAGTAATGGATATGTTCAACTACGACGGGGAAGTTTGTATGACAACTGCAGAAGGTGATAACCTATGTACCAAAGCTCCAAGTCGAGGAACGATTATCGAATCGCAAACGCTCTCATCAGTACAAACATTAGAGGATGGTTCTGAATTATCAGTTTATCCGAACCCTGCAAGCGGAACGATTCATCTTTCTTTTGATTCTAATGCGAAACGCGATATTGAAGTAAAAATATTGACCATTGATGGTAAAGTTATGCAATCACAACGCATGAATATTTTTGAAGGTAAGCAAACCTTTGGTCTCAATGTAGATGATTTTTCTGCTGGATTTTATATCGTTCACATTCAATCTGAAGATGGAATTATTACAGAAAAAATAGTGATTGAATAGACTTTGAATAAAGTCTAATAAATTCTTCTCTCTATTTGATTTTATAAAAAAAGCTGCTCGATTTTTCGAGCAGCTTTTTTTTATAACTAAAAAGTCAAATCTTATTTTCTTTTAGAAAAAGTATAATAATACTCCCCTGGATAATTTTCGTAAAAGCCTTCGAGCAAAACTTTATCCTTAGCTTCCTTAAGGGCTTCGACAGCTTCTTTCAAGTTCTTCACTCGAACATCATTTACTTTTGTGATGATATAATCCGGATCCATTTCGGTTCTTTCAATTTTACTACCTCGGTAGATGCTAATTACTTTTACGCCTTTCAATGGCACGCGTCGCTCTTCGGAAGGCGCTAAATCACGCAGCTCAAAACCTAACTCCAATAAAAATTCATCGCGATGATTGGCAGACATGGCGATAGAGTTATTTCTATTTTTAAGCGTTATTTTTGTTCGAGCCATCTTCCCTTTTCTGTAATACTGAACCGTAATCATATCCCCTGGGCGATACCGACCGATTTGCTCTTGAAGAGCAGGCATTGTGCTTATTTTTTTACCGTTAATATTGACAATCACATCCCCTGGTTTCAATTTTGCCAAATCAGCACTACCGCCTTTTGTGACTTCTTTGATGTGAACACCTTCCACAGAAGGTAACTTGAGCGACTCCGCCAATTTGTTGTCGATGGGTTCGATATTTACTCCCAAAATAGCGCGTTGAACTTCTCCGTATTCACGCAAATCGTTAATTACTTTACTTGCCAAATTGGAAGGCACTGCAAATGAATAACCCTCATATCTTCCAGAACGGGTAATAATGGCGGTATTGATTCCAATCAAATCTCCAACTGAATTCACAAGCGCTCCACCACTGTTTCCCGGGTTAACCGCTGCGTCCGTTTGGATAAATGACTCAATCGTATAATCTCCCTCCAAAATATTGATATTTCTACCTTTTGCACTTACAATACCTGCTGTTACAGTGGATTCTAAGTTGAAAGGATTACCAACGGCAAGCACCCATTCTCCAACACTCAATTTATCCGAATTTCCAAAACCTAAAAAAGGAAGATCAGTTGCTTTTATTTTAATTAAAGCTAAATCAGTAGAAGGATCGGTTCCGATGACTTCGGCTTCAAATTCGCGCTTGTCATTGAGGGTGACTTCGATTTTGTCCCCTTCATCTATTACGTGGCGGTTTGTAACAATATATCCATTTCTCGAAATGATAACCCCCGAACCTGTTGATGCACCATAATTACCACCACTCCAAAAATAATCACTTTTTTCGGTCGCTTTGATATTGACGACGGTAGGAGTAACAGCCTGAGCGGCATCTACAAAATTTGGGTTTGCTGCGTTGGTAGAGGTGCCGTATTTTACTTTTTTAACAGCTTCCTCTGGATAGTTGAACTCAACTTGTTTGGCAGGAAGCGTTTCTTTGATGAGAATTTTTTGTGGCTCTTCGACCATTCTATAAACAAAAATGGCGAGCAAGGCACTGACAAAAGAGGTTATCGCAATTAAACCTAAATTTTTCATATATCGTCGGGATTAATTGAGCTTTCTTAACTTTGCTTTTTTACAAAAATGAATAACTCAATGGGTTATATTTTTAAAAAACTTCACTACCCAAAGTAATCCTTCTAATCTTTAGAATCTATTGTTGGGTAGAATTTAAGAGTATATTTAGTTTTTCTTCAGAAGTTGAAGAAACTATTTGTATTCTATTTGGAACGCCTAATATAATTTTGAGTTGTGTAACTTTTAAAAAATTGATAAAATATTATCATGCCGAGTCAAAAAGAAAAGCAAGATATGGAACGCTTATTCCCAAAACAAGAGTATGTTGGCAATATTTGGGGTTGGCGAAACTCCTTTATTTCGCTGGGGATAATCGTATTTTTCGCAGGTCTGATGTACTATCGTCATCATTACGTAGAACCACTGGAGCAGCGAACAGATCTTTTTCCTTCTCCCGAAAACATAATTGAACCTGCTGCAAAAGAGGAGGACGCAGTGGACACTTTAAAAATAAATTAAAAATGAAGATACCTTTTGAGAAATATCAAGGAACAGGCAATGACTTTGTCTTAATCGATCAACGTAAGAAAAAATACTTGACTCGAAAAGATGTGAAAACCATTCGCCAAATGTGCGATCGAAATTTTGGTATCGGAGCAGATGGCCTCATTTTATTACAAAAAAAGAAAGGTTTTGATTTTGAAATGATCTACTTCAATGCCGACGGAAATGAAAGTTCAATGTGCGGGAATGGAGGAAGGTGCATCGCTCACTTTGCGCATCAATTGGGTGTTTTTGAAAAGACGGCTTCTTTCCTCGCTATCGACGGCCCACACGAAGCTAAAGTAAAAAAGAAAAACTGGGTGGAACTCAAAATGAAAGGAGTAAATAAAGTGACTCAAAACAAAGATCATTTTGTTTTAGATACTGGCTCTCCACACTATATCACTTTCGTGAAAAAAGCGGATAAGATTGATGTGAAAAAAGAAGGTAGCGCCATCAGATATAGCCCAACTTTTAAAAAAGAAGGTATCAATGTCAATTTCGTAGAAGAACTTAAAAAAGGAATAAAAGTCGTGACCTATGAGCGTGGTGTCGAAAACGAGACACTCTCTTGTGGCACTGGCGTGACGGCTGCTGCCATTGCTTATTCCTTAAAACAGAAAGGCGCTTCAAAGTTTAGAATTCCAATCCAGTCCAAAGGCGGAAAACTGGAGATCAAATTTGAGAAAAAAGGGAATCAGTTTAAAAATATTTGGCTCTGCGGCCCCGCAACGTATGTTTTTAAAGGATTTTTTGAAAAATAAAAATTCGATTTTAGTCATTAGAATAAAGTCTAATATCAACCATAATCTGTCGTGACAAAAATTGTTATTTACAAATTACGATTTTGTTAATAAAGCCTCGGAGAGGCGACCATATTTATAGAAATTCAACCATATATTGAACCAATATTAGCCCCGCTGGGCGATCATGTCACATTAACGCCCCATCTGGGGCTAACAAAACTCAATCAAAATTTTATCTATAAATATGGTCGCCTCTCTGAGGCTTCTTCAAAACCAAAAAAATCATTTTTGAAAGAAAAATAAAGTCTATTGATTATCAGATGTTGAAATTTTCCATCGTGGCGCGTAGCGACATCAACATTTGCTATTTAGGAACGCTCAAAAAATAAGTTCCCGATTTCAAAAAATTAGTGAAGGAAACGTGATTGATAATGAGGTTTTTCGAGCTAATTTTTTGAATTGAAGAGGGAAGTTATTTTTTGAGTAATACTTAATGTTCTCGTCGCTACACGCCAACGGTCTATTTTTTCGGAAAAATCTACCAATTTTACTGTCGCCACGCGCCAAAAACATAAAATTCTGAAACTCTAAATCATTTTTATCTTTAACTTCTGATTCGCATTACTTATTATCTTATCGTTCCTTATCAAAATTCTATAGTCATAGAATGTGAGATTAATAGAATTTCTATAGTTTTTAATAGAAAAAGTGAACTAAAAGAATGAGAGCTGTTTATGTTTGCACTCCTTTTGTAAAGAATTGATTTTCAGAAAATTACAGATATAAAATTAAAATTTATAAAATGCGCCCGACACATTTATTTATTCTCTTGTGGAGTCTTTTCGCCACAGCGAGTTTTGCCCAAGATAAGTTTACACTGAGTGGAGTACTCACCGATGGTGAAAGCGGTGAAACCCTAATTGGAGCAACCGTTTATGTTCCCCAAATTGGAGAAGGAACCACCACAAATGAATATGGATTTTATTCCATTTCGCTACCTGCAAACCAACCATTTCAGGTAGAATTTAGTTACATCGGTTTTCAGAACACAACACGTGAAATCAATTTATCCGCCGACCAAAAAATGGATATCGGATTAGGAGAAGGTCTTGAACTACAGGAAGTCGTGGTGAAGGCGAATTCGTATCAGGAACAACTTCGGTCAACCGAAATGAGCGTGGAGCAAATTTCTACCAAAGAAGTAAAAACACTTCCTTCCGTTCTCGGAGAAACGGATATTTTGAAAGTCATTCAGCTCAAACCTGGGATTCCTTCTGGTGGAGAGGGAACGACTGGACTCTATGTTCGTGGTGGTGGCCAAGATCAAAACTTGATTGTTTTGGACGAAGCCGTTGTTTATAACCCAAATCACCTTTTCGGTTTTTTCAGCACATTCAACACAGATGCAGTAAAAGATTTAAAATTGTATAAAGGTGGTTTTCCGCCTCAATACGGCGGTCGTCTTTCATCAGTGATTGATGTGAAGTTGAAAGAAGGAAACAACAAGCGTTTCAGTGGAGCAGGTGGCCTCGGAATCATCTCTTCGCGACTGACTTTGGAAGGTCCGATTGAAAAAGATAAATCATCTTTTATCGTTTCAGGAAGAAGAACCTACTTTGATTTGATCACTCGTCAAGTCAATAAAGCGAATGAAGATGTAGAAGATAATCAACCAATTCCCGATTATTATTTCTACGATTTGAATACCAAAATCAATTTCAAACTCGGAGAAAAAGACCATCTGTACTTGAGTGGTTATTTCGGCCGAGATCAATTTGGCTTTGATAACGAAAATTTCAACTTTGGTTTTAACTGGGGAAATGTAACGAGTACCGCCCGTTGGAATCATCAATTTAACCCAAAATTATTTTCAAATACGACAGTTACTTTTTCAGATTATCGATATAAAATTTCAAACGAAATTGTTGGATTCTCCTTTAATCTCGACTCAAAAATTCGAGACGTAAATTTGAAAACTGATTTTTATCAAAATTTGAATTCAAAAAATACGCTGCGTTATGGAGCAAGTGTTACCTATCATGAGTTCACCGTAGGCCGTTTGAAAGCAGGCTCAGATGATGGTGAAATTTCTTTTTCAGGTGGAAATGAGTATGACGGCATAGAGTACGGCCTCTATATTTCTGATGATTGGGAAGCTTCTCCTCGACTCAAAGTGAATGGAGGTTTGCGACTTTCAGGCTTTTCAAATGATGGTACTTTTTACTACGGATTAGAGCCACGTGTGGCGGCAAATTATAAAGTAACCAATTCTTTTTCATTGAAGGGAAGTTATGCGCGCATGAATCAATACGTGCACTTGGTATCTAATTCTGGGCTTTCACTGCCAACCGATGTCTGGTATCCTTCTACAAAGTTGGTGGAACCTCAGACTTCGGATCAAGTGGCTGTGGGTGGTTCTTCTTTGTTCAAGTTGTTTGGAACAGAGCTATTTTTGACCAATGAATACTTCTACAAATTGCTCGACAAGCAGATAGACTTCATTGATGGAGCAGAGCTTTTTGCTAATGATGAATTGGAACAAGAATTTGTTTTTGGAGACGGTTACGCTTATGGAGGAGAGATTAGTCTTGAAAAACGAACGGGTGATTTGACGGGTTGGATTGGATATACCTATTCAAAAATTCGGCGTGGAAACTTCTTTGGACCAAAGGGAGATGTGATGGAAGGCCGATATTTTGCGCCAAGATATGATCGACGTCACGACATCAGTATTGTTGGAATGTATAAAATCAATGAACGATTCAGAGCAGGTGCGACTTGGGTTTATGGTTCAGGAGATTTGTCTTGGTTGCCAAGTGGACGATTCACTTTTCAGGATGTTGGAGGTGCAGATTTCCAAGCTGTGGTTCCAAGTTACGGCGATAGAAATACTTTCAGATTGCCAGCTTTTCATAGATTGGATTTAAACTTAATTATCAAACTCGGTTTGAAAAAGAAACGCAAAAATCCTAACCGTCGTTGGGAAAGTGACTTGACCGTAAGTGTCATCAATGCTTATGATCGAAGAAATGCGTTCTTTATTTTCCTTGATGTAGAATTTGCAGAAAGAATGGATAATGATGGAAACCTTATTGATTTGCCAACAGGTGTTACAGCAAAACAGGTTTCACTTTTCCCGATTTTACCAGCATTGACTTATAATTTTAAATTTTAGAATCTTCCTGCTATTAGTTTGAGCGGAGTCGAGGTGTTGTGTGAAAAACCAAATTTCCATGCTTCCATTCTCGGTTTCGCTCGAATTAAGATTAGTGAAAAAAATATCAATAATGAAATTTCAATATATATTCCCAATCCTTTTTCTAATCAGCATTTTGGCTGCTTGTAATTTGACCAATGACGTCGAGATCGACCTCCCAGATTATGACCGACAACCAGTACTCGAATGCTATCTCGAACCAGGTCAACCTTATCAATTATTGTTGACGAGGAGCTTTGGTTTCTTCGCGCCATTCGATACGAGCGATGGACAATTTTTAGAAAATGTACTTGAACAAGGAGCCACTGTGGTCATCAAACATGATGGAAAATCTATTCCTTTAAACGAAGGACTCTTTTTCAATCCTTTTAGTTTTAAAGTGTTCAATTACGGTACTACTGAGATCGTACCCGAAGATTTTGACAATGAATTTGAATTAGAAATCACCTTGGCAGATGGAGGAACTATTACGAGTAAAACAACAATTCCAGTAAGAGTGCCAATTGATAGCGTGGTACTTGAGTTCGAATCAGATGCCGCAACCGATACTCTGGCGCGTGCCCTAACTTATTTCACAGACCCAGATCCAAGCGTAGAAAATCGTTTCCGTCGCCAGTTTCATTGGAACAGTTTGGTCGATAGTAGTGCGCAACAAGACTTCTTATCAACAGATCAATTTGCCGATAATGGAAGAATTGTTTTCGGTACTGGTTTCGATTATCCAGTAGGCGATACCATTTGGAATACCGTCTTCAACATGAATCGAGATTATGCAGACTTTTATGAAAGTGTGATTATTTCAATTCAATCAAATGGAAATCCATTTGGACAACCAGCTTCGATTGACAGTAACCTTGATGGTACAGCAGATGCACTTGGGATTTTCACGGGACTAAGTTATTCACGTGAAATGACGATTATTGAGAAGTAAATTTCAGAGCCAATAAATAAAAGAAACAGTAGGCAAGAAGAGGTAAACGAAATAACATTGAACGATTTGTTTTCCTTTGGTGGATGGCTATGTAGCGCATTGAAATTCTTTGAGAAACATAAAAATGGGTAGTGTTGAGACAAACACTGCCCATTTTTTTGGTACAAATGATAAAGAGCGAAGTTACCCTCATTTCAAGAGAAATAGAATCATAATTAAAGTTCTGTTGCCATAGGCAACGAATTTTGTCGAAAAGACGTTTTCTATACTAGACTTTATTCTATAATAGTTTGTAGAGCAGCGAAAGCTTATTTTTTTGCTAATTGAGGCAAAAAATCTAAGCATCCGCGGCGGCGGATGGTTCTATTTTTTAACGAAAAGTAGCGGAAAAAGGAGTATTTGCGTGCATACGAAATATTTTAGACTAAAGTCTGCTACACATCGCTTAATCCTTCACATCTTTTTTATAGTTTTGTTTTTCCGTACTAATTTTTGATTCATGGCCAAAGAAGTAATACCAGTAACGGCAGAAGAACGAAAGGAAATCCACCGAGCATATCGGCGGATGGTGAATGGTGTGGAGCCAAAGATGAATGAAGAAGATCGAACGATGGTGCGCAAAGCTTATGAATTGGCCGTCAAAGCGCACTCCAAGCAGCGTCGAAAATCGGGCGAACCTTACATTTTCCACCCAATTGAGGTGGCAAGAATTTGTTCTAAAAATATTGGTCTTGGGCCTACTGCAATCACATCTGCACTTTTGCATGATGTCGTAGAAGACACTGATGTGACGCTCGAAGAAATTCGTGAAATGTTCGGAATGCGGGTTGCCAAAATCGTTGATGGTTTGACCAAACTCGATGGAACGTACAAGGCCGAAAACATGCAAGCCGAAAACTTCAAAAAAGTACTCAGTACATTGGTTGAAGATGTTCGGGTTTCGTTAATAAAAATCGCGGATCGATTGCACAACATGCGGACTTTGGGTTCGATGCCCCGACATAAGCAATTGAAAATCGCAGCAGAAACAGAATTTATTTACGCGCCACTTTCTCATCGATTGGGTTTGTATTCCATCAAAACGGAGTTTCAGGATTTGTGTTTTAAAATTACAAAACCAAACACTTACGCTCGCATTGAAAAACAGCTGGAGGAGACGGAAAGAGAGCGTACAATTTATATCAACAAATTTATCAAACCACTCAAAAAAGTGTTTGATGAGTTGGATATTCCCTATCGCGTTTTTGGGCGTTCGAAGTCCATTAATTCCATTAACAATAAGATAAAAACGAAGCATGTTTCCTTCGAGGAAATCTATGATCTTTTTGCCGTAAGGATTGTAGTAGATGTACCAAAAGAAGAAGAAAAATCTGTTTGTTGGAAAATTTATTCTTTAGTAACGGATGTTCATAAACCAATTCCTGAGCGCCTCAAAGATTGGGTGACTACACCAAAATCTAATGGTTACGAATCGCTGCATACGACCGTGATTGGACCAGAAGGTAGATTTGTAGAAGTGCAAATTCGCTCTGAGCGAATGGATGAAATTGCAGAGCGAGGATTCGCTGCGCATTGGAAATATAAAGGTGTCAAGGGAACTTCTGGAAAGAACGGAGAGAAAGACGTTTATGAAGGATTCTTTGAGAGTATTCGAGATGTTTTGGAAAGCCCAAATGCGGATGCACTTGAGTTTGTTAGTGACGTAAAAACGAATCTTTTCCAAGAAGAAGTTTATGTCTATACACCAAACGGTGATATGAAAGTAATGCCCAAAGGAGCGACTGCGCTTGACTTTGCATTCACGATTCACACAGAGGTGGGTATCAGAGCGAAAGCCATCATGGTCAACAACAAATTGGTGCCGATGGGGTATCCCCTCAAAAATGGAGACCAAGTAAAAGTTCAAACGCATAAGAACCAAAAACCAACAGAAAACTGGTTAAAACTGGTCATCACTGGTCGAGCAAAATCCAAGATCAGAACGGCCATGAAAGAAGAGGAAAAGAAGATCGCTGCTTATGGTCGTGAAGCTGTTCAACGCAAATTCAATCAGCTAAAAATAAACGGATTGGATACCAATGTGGATAAAATTACAAAGATCCTGAAGTATCCTTCTCACCTGAATTTTTACGCTGACATTGCTGCTGAGAAAATTTCTATTAATGAAGTTCTAAAAGATTTTGAAGTAGAGGGTAACCAATTGGTTTTGAAAGAAACTGAAAAGGTTGTGGAAGCCAATATGCCAGATAGAGCAATTCCTTCAAATAAGAAAACAAAAGGAAAATTACTCATCGCAGGTGAAAACGCAAACCAATACGACTATCAGTTAGCCAACTGTTGTACGCCTGTACAGGGTGATGATATTTTTGGGTTTTTGACGACTGGTGCGGGTGTGAAAATTCACAGAAGTGCTTGCCCGAATGCTACTAATATGATGGCCAATTATGCTTATCGAATCGTCAAAGCAGAATGGGCAGGTGGCGCCGAAAGTGAATTTATCGTCAATATTAAAATTACGGGTATTGATGACGGCCCGGGTGTAATTGAGAAAATCACTACCGCAATTTCTTCGGGGTTGGGAATCAATATTCGCTCGTTCAGTATCTCTGGTGACGAGGGTTATTTTGAAGGAAAGATTGGTTTATTGGTTGCCAACAAAGACCAATTGAATATTGCCATCAAAAATTTAAAAGATTTAGAAAATATCATGCACATCGAGCGAGATGATATTGAGTTATAGGATAGTTACTTTCCGCTCTTTTTCCCATCCAAGTTCTTCTTCAATCAAATACATATTTCGGTGAGGTGCATTTCTTGAAACGAGTTCTGCCAAGAAGCCAGTGACAAACAACATTGTTCCAATTATCATAGCAGTAAGACCTACGTAAAACCAACTGATATCGGCGAGGTTCTTTGCTGTTTCGCCAATAGCTAAATGGTACGCTTTGTTGACGCCGAGAATAAAGAAAAGCAAAAAACCTATAAAAAAAACCATTCCTCCCATCGCTCCAAAAAAGTGCATCGGTTGCTTGCTAAACTTACCCACAAACATAATCGAAAGCAAATCAAGCGGGCCTTTAACAAAACGGCTTAAACCGAATTTAGTCTCGCCATACTTTCTCGCCTGATGCTGAACGACCTTCTCTCCTACTTTCACAAATCCACTCCATTTGGCAATCACAGGAATGTAGCGGTGCATCTCGCCATAGACTTCGATGCTTTTGACGACTTCTTTTCTATAAGCTTTCAAACCACAGTTCATGTCGTGCAATTTGATGCCTGACATCCAAGTCGTTACGCCGTTGTATAATTTTGTAGGAATTGTTTTAGAAAGTGGATCAAAGCGTTTTTTCTTCCAACCCGAAACGATATCAAAATCTTCTTCCAAAATCATTCTTCTCATTTCGGGCAACTCCTCTGGGCTATCTTGTAGGTCGGCGTCCATCGTAAAAACAACTTCTCCTTCCGCTTGCGCGAAACCCGTATTCAATGCCGCTGACTTTCCGTAATTTCTCCTGAATTTAATGCCTTTGACCGTATCTCGTTGGGCAATCATCTCTTTGATGATCTTCCATGATTTGTCAGTACTACCATCATCCACGAAAATGATTTCATAACTATACCCCTCCCGTTCCATCACGAGACGAATCCACTGCTCCAATTCAGGGAGAGATTCTTCTTCATTCAATAGTGGTATGACAATCGATAAATCCATTCGACCAGTTTACGCAAAAATGAGCTTTTCGTTTTACTTTTTTTGCTCTTTGACAATTTTTGTGATGCCGTTTTATTCGTGGAACGACTTTGAGTCGTACCACGAACTTGCGCTACAATTTTTACTTTTTGAAATTTTTCAAATATGGCTCGATCATATTCGCGATATATTTTCCTAAAATATCAAACTCCAAATTAACGGGATCTCCCTTTTTTAATTGTTTAAAAACAGTATTCTCGTAAGTGTAAGGAATAATGGCCACACTGAAAGTTGTTTTGGTGGGATCGCAAACCGTCAGACTTGTCCCGTTTATGGTCACGGAACCTTTATCTACCAACAGCTTTGCATCTTTCTTTCTGATTTTAAAAGTAAAATACCAACTGCCATCCACTTCTTTAATTGATTTTACACTTCCGGTAGTATCAACATGCCCTTGAACAATATGCCCATCCAATCTGCCACCTGATTGCATCGCTCTTTCGAGGTTGACAATTCTTCCTTTTTTCCACGAAGCTAAATTGGTTTTATCCATCGTCTCTTT
>CALLVG010000294.1 GCA_938010715.1 uncultured Saprospiraceae bacterium | reverse complement strand
TGGATTTTCAGTAACTAAGCTAACGGATGCTGGAATCACATCTGGGTATTTTATCCACCAAGCTAAAATCCCAAAAATCATCGTTGCGACGAACAATAAAGTTAATCCCCAACGTAATATCCACCCTGGCGGATTGCCGAGGATTTGGTCGATCTCGTTTTGGTTGTTGAGAGAAATTTCTCTTGAATTTGTGATTAATTCTTTCATTTTCAAAAGCGATTTAGAGGAACACCAATGACACGGATACACGCAAATTTACGCGGATTTCACGTTCCGAGTTCAAGTTGATCTTTTACCAATTTATAATAATGACCATTCTTTTTTACCAATTCTTGATGCGTTCCGAGTTCTACCATTTCTCCTTTTTCCAAAACAACAATTTGATCTGCATTCTTGACCGTACTCAAACGATGGGCGACGATGATGACTGTTTTGTCTGTAAAAAATTGCTCTAAATTTTCGACAATCGTTCGTTCATTTTTTGCGTCAAGCGCATTGGTTGCTTCATCAAAAAAGAGAAATTCCGGATTTTTATAAACTGCACGAGCGATTAAAATGCGTTGCTTTTGTCCTTGACTGATACCGTTTCCTTTTGCTCCGATCATAGTGTTGTAGCCCAATGGCATTGATTCTATGAACTCCTGAATATTAGCTGTTTTGACGGCTTTTAGTAACTTTTCTCTATCAACGAAATCTTCGCTTTCTGCAATATTGTTAGCGATGGTATCTGAGAAAATATAGCCGTCTTGCATCACTGCACCACACTTTGAGCGCCAAAGACTTTTTCTAAAATTATGAATACGAACACCACTCAATTTTAGAGAACCATGCTGAGGTTCATAAAAACCAAGCAATAATTTTACAAGTGTAGTTTTTCCACTTCCACTGGTGCCAACAATGGCGGTTACTTTTCCGCGAGGTACAGTGAGGTTGATATTTTTCAAAACATCATCTTCCAATTGGTTGTAACGAAAACTCAAATTGTCGATGACAATGTCACCACTCTCTGGCAAAAAATCGGTTTTCATTCCTTCACTTTCTTCCTCTTCTCGATTATGAATTTCACCCAATCGTTCCAGACTGATTTTAGCATCTTGAGCAGCTCGAACGAAACCAATGAGTTGTTGCAACGGTGCATTGAGTTGCCCCACGATGTACTGCACCGCGAGCATCATACCCAATGTCATTTGTCCATTGATAACTGCCGTCGCCGCCACAAACGAAATCAAAATATCTTTGAGTTGGTTAATTGCATTCGCACCCGTGTCTTGATATTGTGTGATAGTAAGCGAGCGAATATTAGCTCTAAAAAGTTTGGCTTGAATATTTGTCCACTGGCGTCGATGTTTGTGTTCGCTGTTTTGAAGTTTGATTTATTGCATGCCCTGAATCATCTCGATCAGGCTACTTTGGTTATTGGACAATTCTTGAAATCGTCGGTAATCTACTGCTCTTCTTTTTTTTAAAAAAAGAAAAATCCATAAAACAAAAAGAACACTTGATACTAAAAAGATGAGAAAAATATTCACATTATAAATCAGCAAGACCGCTCCAAAAACGATGAAGTTGACCACCGAAAAAATGATTTGTAAAGTAGCACTCGTCAAAAATGTCTCGATGCGGGTATGGTCACCGATGCGCTGCATTAAATCACCAATCATTTTTGTATCAAAAAATCCAATTGGCAAGCGCATCATTTTTATTAAAAAATCAGAGATGAGAGAAACGTTGATACGCGTACTGACGTGCAATAAAATCCAACTTTGTAAAACCTGAACAGCAACCTGCCCCACAAAAATCATCAGCTGAGCCACGAGTATTAACCAGATGAAACCGATGTTTTGATTTTCGATACCAATATCAACAATGGCTTGAGTGAGAAACGGAAAGATGAGTTGAAACAAACTTCCCAACAATAACCCAATGAATAATTGGAAAAGTAATTTCCGATAAGGAATCAAATATTTAAACAGATAACCAAAGCCAGCTTTGTTGATTTCTTCTCCTTCTTGTTCGTAGAATTTCGGGGTGAGTTCGAGTAAAATTGCTACTCCATTCTCACTATCCGAAAGCCAATTTTTTTTGAACTCAGCGTGCGTGAGTTTATGCTTTCCAGCTTCAGGATCAGCTATCCAAATGTACTTTTTATCAACTTTGAAAACAACGACGAAGTGATTTTGCTTCCAATGCACAATCAAAGGAAATGGCGCATCGATTAATCCAAGATTCTCCTCAGAACCTGAAGAAAAAGGTAGCTGAACGGTTGCTGTTCGAAAACCAAGTCTTTCTGCGGCAAGCGAAATACCTTTTGCAGAAACGCCTTCTCGTGAGATAAATGAAGACGCTCTCAATGATTCTAAAGAAAAATGTTTCCCGTAATGCGCAGCAATCATGCGAATACAGGTTGGCCCGCAATCCATCGCATCTAACTGTCGGTATATTGGAAACTGTTTCAGCATTGATTTTCAAACTCTAATTCTTTTTTCTTTCAAAGACACCTATGAAAGGAATAAACCCCTAAGTTACATTGATTAGCTTAAAAATCAAGTTTCTTTTTTTTTCGTCGAATTTGATTAGTCAGTAGATTAATATCAGCGTTTGAGATTATGCTAAAAAAGGAAATGCACGAGATTTATAGATCACCCATGTCCATCCAAATCCATAGCCGCATAATACCCCACATCAATATTTTTGAGCAATTTAGTTTGCCATGTGATTTGTCCAACGTGGTAAGAAAAGTGTTCGACAACATGAACCAAAATTGAAACACCGCTTTCGGTAAATAAACCCTGCACAGAGCGAATCGCCAATAGGTCTTCTGGTTGGATTTCGCTCAAAACCTCTTCCACTTCCGCCATTACTTTTTCCAAGTCAGCAATAAGTTTTTCATTTGGAATAGGGCCTTTTTCGTCAAATTCGATTTGGCGAACACGCGTATCTTTTCTGCCACCAATACCACAGACCAACCACTGCCTGACATTTCCACAAAGGTGCAAAACCAAGTTGCCGATGCTTACCAAATTTTCGTTAGGACGTTGCCAAACTTCTTCTTCACTGAGCAGCGAAAGGCACTTTTTGATACGAGGAACGCCTTCTTCAAATAAGCGAACACGTACTTGGTGGGCAAGGGCATTTCTGAATTCGTTGGAATAATTTGTCATAATATGTTTTTGAAAGACTCTTTTCGGGTAATACTAAAGGTCAAATTTAAGATTTAATTACTTTTGACACTTATGAAAAAACAAGAAGAAGAAAAACCACCAATTTTAGGTAGTTGGAAAAAGATGTATCTCGCCATATTGGCGGCACACGCGGTCATTCTTTTTATTTTTTGGCTCTTCACCCAACACTACGCATGAGTAATATAGATTGGATTGTAATGATAGGAACGCTGGCAGCAATTGTTGCTTACGGCGTTTGGCAAACTCGAAAAGTAGATAACGTAAAAAGTTATCTGATGGGCGATAAAGATCTGCCCTGGTGGACGATTGGACTTTCGGTGATGGCGACGCAGGCGAGTGCGATTACTTTTCTTTCGACTCCTGGGCAGGCATATACAGATGGGATGCGTTTTGCGCAATTCTATCTCGGAATGCCACTGGCGATGATTATCATTTGTATTTTCTTTTTGCCGATTTATTACCGCCTCAATGTCTATACTCCGTATGAATATTTAGAAACACGTTTTGACCTCAAGACACGTACGCTTACTGCCATTTTATTTTTATTATCAAGAGGGATGGCATCAGGCATGACAATTTTGGCACCCTCGATTATTCTTTCTTCGATTTTTGGCTGGGACTTGTTAGTAACTATTTTATTAATGGGGATAGTGGTGATTTTCTATACGGTAATGGGAGGAACCAAAGCTGTTAGTGTGACACAAAAGCAACAGATGATAGTTATCCTTTCAGGCATATTTGTAGCTGCTGTAATTCTGGTAATGAAATTACCTCAAGACGTTTCTTTCGGCGAAGCAGTGGATGTTGCTGGTCATGTTGGTAAGATGAATGTGATTGATTTCACTTTTGATTTTGGAAATAAATACAACTTTTGGTCAGGACTGTTAGGAGGTACTTTTTTATTCCTTTCTTATTTTGGAACTGATCAGTCGCAAGTTCAGCGTTATCTATCTGGTAAATCGCTGACAGAGAGCCGGCTTGGACTGCTTTTCAATGGTATAATCAAAATGCCGATGCAATTTATGGTTTTGTTTATTGGAGTGATGGTGTTTGTATTTTTTCAATTTACTCAACCACCACTTCATTTCAATACTGGTAATGTTGAGAAAATTCAATCCGTTGAATTAAAAAATGAATTCAAATCATTACAATCGGAACACACTATTGTCTTTCAGAAAAAACAAGAAGCAATTCGAAGTTTAATAAATGCTTCTAACGCAGGCGACGCAGTCGGTTTGCAAACTGCAAAAATGAACTTCAAAGAATATTTGGACAAAGATCTTTCTCTTCAAAAAAGAGCAAATGACGTCATAATAAAAGCCGCACCAAACGCTAAAACCAAAGATAGTGATTACGTTTTTATTTCATTTGTAATGAATTATTTGCCAGTCGGTTTGGTGGGGTTATTAATTGCCGTAATTTTTTCGGCAGCGATGTCATCCGTTGCATCCGAATTAAATGCACTCGCAACCACAACCGTAATCGATATCTACAAAAGATCATTTGTAATAGATGCAAGCGATGCGCATTATCTTTCTGCTTCCAAGTGGTTCACAGTTGGCTGGGGTGTTTTGGCCTTAATATTTGCCTATTTCGCAGCTGGTTTTGAAAACTTAATTCAAGCGGTCAATATGTTGGGTTCAATATTTTATCCAGTGATATTAGGCGTTTTTATGGTCGCTTTTTTTATGAAAAATGTAAAAGTAGTTTTTATTCCTGCTGTTATTACTCAGATAGTTGTTACTTCAATTTGGCTGCTCGATCATTTTGATGTAATTGATTTTGCTTATCTCTGGCTAAACATTATGGGTTGTGCATTATTAATGATTTTGGCAGGTTTAGGTTGGATTCTGAAAAGAAGTTGAATAACCGACAATTCATTTTTAAATAAAAAAGACAAACAATAATACCTTTACCAATAGGTTTTCAAGAGGAAGTTATTTGGAGTCCTACTGCAAATAACTTCTTTGGTTTTAAAAAAAAGGCAATTCAATGAATACAAATCAACTTCTGACTTTTATATTTTTAATGTTTCTTTCTTTTTCTGTGAATGCACAAGAGGAAGAAAATTCTCAAAACGTGGCAATTGGTCAATGGCGCTCTTACCTTCCTTATACTACGGGAAATTACGTGACGCAAAATGCTTCAACTGTTTATTATGCGGCTGACTTTTCTTTGCTTGCAATTGAGAAAGATGAAAACTCTGTTGAACGCCTGACCAAAGTAAATGGATTAAGCGATGTTGAAATCAGTTTATTAAAACACAGCCCTTTCAACGATGTTTTGATTGCAGTTTATGAAAATAGAAATATAGATTTTATCACGCCAGATGGAATTGTCAATTTCCCTTTTGTAAAAGACAAAAATGTACCTGGTGATCAATCAATTTATGACATCACTTTTGTAGCGCCTAATCGCGTTTTTCTTTCTGCTGGTTTTGGGCTTTTGGAAATGGATCCAGAAACTGCTACTGCCAATAATGATATTAGAACTGGAATCGCAGTAAAATCATTTGCCGCACTTGACGGTTTTTTCTACGCCGCAACCGAGGAAGGGATTTATGTTGCTAAAGACGATCCTTCTGTCAATCTTTTGGACTTTGCCAATAGTTGGAGATTACTTGATCAAAACGATGGTTTTCCGATGGATTATTCTTCCAACGTGGTTTTGACTTTGGGAGATCAATTAGTAGTGGACGTCAATGACAGTTTATTTTTTTATAGAAACGGACTTCAAAATAATTTTTATCATAAAGAAGATTTTTCTATTCAGTTTCTTTCGGCAGAAGGAGAGCATTTGATAGTTGGATTAGATTGTAAAGGTGGTTGTGTTGATAAGTTAGCTTTCTTTGAAAAGAATGGAAACCTACTTCGAGAAGTAGGGGTTTCCTGTGTTTCGAATGTTCAGTCGGCAGTCCAAGATGCACAAGGCCGTGTTTGGATTGCAGATAGAGGGCGACAATTCAGAATGTTAGAAAATATACAAGCGAGCTGTAGTTTTGATACCTACGAAGGCCCTGCTTCAGGCAACATCTGGGACTTAGAAATAAAAGGAAATGAGCTTTGGGTCGCTACAGGTGGATACAATGTGACCAATGAATACCTCTTCCGACAAGATGGTGTTTTGCGCCTTCAAGAAGATGGCTCATGGTTGCAATACACGAGGCAAAATCGAGCAGAACTGGGCGGACAAAACAGAGCGGTAGGTGGCGGAGATGATATTTTTGATTTTATAAAAATCGCAGCAAGCCCAACCGAAAATAAGGTATTTTTAGGATCTTATATTGAAGGAATGTTAGCCTTTGATTTGGAAGCGGATGAAATGACTTTATATAATGACAAGAACTCTTCAATTAGTCAAACGATAGGAGATACCACTCGAAACAGAGTAGGAGGTATTGCTTTAGATAGAGACGAAAATGTTTGGGTAACCAGCTATTTAGGAACCAATACACTTTCTGCTTTCTCTAAAGAAAGTAAAAATTGGACTGCATTCCCGACTGCCAAATGCGGTGGTTTCTCTGAGGTATTGGATATTGTCATTGATGGAGCAGGTAACAAATGGATGCGTGTTGCCAATTCTGGAGCAGGACTTATTGTTTTCAATGAATTTGATTTAAATAACTCCAATGATGACGAATGTCGATTCCTTTCAACCAATAACAGCAATCTACCCTCCAATGATGTCCTTTCTTTAGAAGTCGATTTGGACGGAGATGTTTGGGTAGGGACTTCCGATGGTGTTGTTATTTTTCAATGTGGAAGTCAGGTATTTGATTCAGAACTTTGTGGAGGTTTTTTACAAGCAGTGGATGTAGGAGGTGATTTAGCAAATTTATTGAAAGGGGAGTCTGTACAAGCAATTGCAGTTGATGGCGCCAATCGAAAATGGTTTGGAACGACCAATGGTGTTTTTCTTCAATCAGAGGATGGTAAAGATTTGCTGGCCAGTTTTACAGAAACGAACAGTCCGCTTTTTGATAACAATATCATTGATATCGAAGTCCGACAAGAGACAGGAGAAGTATTTATCGGAACAGCCCGCGGCTTGCAATCGATAAGAACAGATGCGACCAAAGGAGGCGTTGTCAATAGCCAAAATGTAAAAGTATTCCCAAATCCAGTTAAACCAGAGTATGATGGGCCGATTGCGATTAACGGATTGGCGCGTGATGCAAATGTGAAAATCACAGACATCAGTGGTCGTTTGATTTACGAAACTGAAGCATTGGGTGGCCAAGCGATTTGGGATGGTAGAGATTATAATGGTAGAAAAGCCTCTTCAGGCGTTTATTTAGTGATAAGTACTGCTGTGAAAAATTTTGATAATCCGCAGACAGCGGTGGCGAAAATCATGTTTGTAAAATAGTATGTGGAACTGAAGTTCCGCTTACGCTATGGCGAAATTTTTGCTATTCAAAAGTTAAGGTTTTATAATAAATATTTTCATATTAATAAAAACCTTATTTTTGAATTCTGAAAGTTGAATACCCAACTTCAATTTATGAGAAAACCGATTTCGCCTATCATGAGCAAAAACATACTACATCTTTTTTTTATTGGTTTAGGTCTATTTTTTATAACACCAGCTATTGGTCAATCCGATGGTTTGAAGGTCAGTGACATTTTGATGGAGACAAAGTGGAAATATACCTATGCGCTTCATTTGGAATCCAATACCATCATTCATCAAGCCGAGACTTTTTACGAATTTTTCCTTTACTTCAAGTATGATTATCGTTATGAAGAATTTTTGAATGGAAAAATTTCAAAAGGAAATTGGAGTTTGAACAATCGAGTATTGTTTTATCAATTTAGAAATATAAAAAAGTTTGAAATAGCGGAGTTAAGTAAAAATAAATTGATTTTAGAATTCACTCAGCCAAATGCAAAAGGAACTTATCAATATCATTTTGTTAGAGTAGAAACAGTAGATGCTCCATTTTTACGTCCTGCCAATCAACTTCCTGAAGTTAATGTGGAGGCGGTAGATATTCGCACTAAAAAAGAAAAAAACAAGTGGTGGGTTTTTGGAAAAAGAAAAAAGAAGAAAGAAAGAGAAGAAGCATTGGCCGAAAAAATGCAAACCTACATCAATGTTGAATTAATCGGTGGCGGCTATTATGGTGGCATGGATCCTGTTCTTAGGGATTTCATTCACATCAAATCTGATGGCCGATTGATCAAAGAATATAAAAGTGTTCGAAATGGATTGATAGTCACAAAGAAAAACATCCCTCGTGCCGAACTCGAAGAACTTGTTAGTTGGGTAGAAAAAGAAGGATACTTTGAATATGAAAGAATGTATGATTGTAAAACAGCTATGTGCTTGGCCCGAAAGCGCAAAAAACCAACACCAATACCACTTCGCATCGCTATCACAAAAGGTAGCCGTAGAAAAGTAGTTACAGTAAGTATTTGGGGATTTGATGAAAACAAAACCCGTTATGTGGACTACCCTCCTGCGCTCGATGAAATCATCGATGTCATACAAAGAATGGGACATCGACTAGAAGATCCAGTAGTGCGGAAGTAGCATTTTAAAAAAGTAGTTAAATTATTCGAAATTTTATTTCGTTGATAATCAACTACTTACGCATTTGTTTTTCAGAGGCTGGCTAAAAAAAAGGTATTTATGGCATGGTTTTTACATTTAATATAACCGTAAGACGCTTTTTGAAAGGTTCTAAATATGCTACAAAGAATTCCTTTCCAATCTCTCTTCTCTTAGCGTTTTAAATTCCTATAAAAAAAATTTCCTGAGATAGATCTGCGAAGATTTGTCTTTCCTTGCCTACCACGTTTCCTACAGTTACACACTTGTGCTGCGGCACAAAACGAATTTTCTTTAACGCAAAACTTATTCCCATGAGACTGTTATCCTTACTATGGATAGGCCTGTTACTCTGTACTATTCACTTATCTGCACAAACAACCTGGACGGGCGCAACCGATACCAATTGGTTCAATGTCACAAACTGGTCAGCAGGACTTCCGTCAAGTACAAACGGCATAGCTACTATTCCATCTACTCCTAGCGGTGCAGGTGGATTTTTCCCAACCATTGCTTCCCCAACAACAATTGACTACGATGTTGATAATTTTGGACAGTTAACGATTGGCTCAATGGTTACACTTCAAAATAGATTTCAAAATTTTGGAGCAAGTGGATTGGTCGTGATTAATAGTGCAGGAAATTTCGTAGTGGATGATGGAGCTATTTTCTTCAATTACAGTACGGTTGAAAACAACAATATTGTAGAAAATAATGGGGCTATCATTACCTCAAGCCAATTTACCAACCTTGGCACATTCACGAATAATAACAATTATACTAACGGCGCTGGTTCTTCATTTGACAACGGTTCTGCCACTCAAGCTGGAATCGTTATTAATAACGGGAATTTTGAATCTGGCGGCACATTCAACAATACAAATGGAGCAGTTGTAAACAATACAAGCTTCAACGTTCAATCAACAGGAACAATCGTAAATGAAGCAGAAATAAAAAATAACGCTAATTTTTATTTTGCAGGAGGAAGCATTACAAACAATGGTTCTTTCATTAATTGCGATTTATTAACAAATGATTTTGGAGCAACTTTTTCAAATAATGGTACCTTAATAAATACATCCTGTTCAATAGTGAATCATTTTACCAGTAATGTAATTACTGGTGGTGATGTTGTAAATAATGGGATTGTTTATCGCTTTGGTTCTGATGTAACAGTTACTTCTGGCACTGGTGTTAAGTTTGTAAATCCTTTTACTGACTTTCCAGCACCAACGGCTAATTGTTTTGATACCATAACTATTCAGTTAGATCAAGTTTCAAATACAATTACAAACATTTCACCTTCTGATTTGGATAGCGCGAGTGCTGCTCCATATTGTGGAATAGAGACTTTAGCAATATCAGAAGGAGTCTTTGATTGTTCCGATTTAGGTTCAAACACCGTTACGCTTACCGTAACAGATTCTCTTGGGAACAGTACGACCTGTAACACAGAAGTAATTGTTACAGACAACGAAGCACCTGTCATTACATTTTGTCCATCAAACCAAACAATTGATTTGGGCCCTGGGCTTTGTGGAGCAGTAGCTACTTTTGATGATGTCTTATCAACAGACAATTGCAACAATCCAACAATACTTAAGCTGGATTCTACAGATCTTGTGTCAGGTTCCTTTTTTCCAGTTGGAGTAAACAATATGATATATATTGCAACGGATGGATTTCTTGCTGATACTTGTAGGTTTAGTGTGACTATAAATGAATTCCAAGCATACTCAAGTACCCTATCTTGCCAGTCATTTGGACAATTATCTATTGATTTAGATTGTGAATCAGAGTTGCATTCCTCAATGCTTCTTTTGGGTTCTTATGGATGTTATGATATTTTCGAAACATTCATAAAATCAACAGGCGAGACAACCATTACTCCTACTCACGTAGGACAGACTATTACCGTGATGGTAAGAGATCCTCGTACAGGTAATAGTTGTTGGGGAGAACTCTATGTAGAAGACAAAGGAGGCCCAGCTATTTTTAGTTGCGAAAAGGATACTGTCTATTGTGTTGAAAATCCACTACCTCATATAGAAGGAGGAGATGTTGTCGCACCAAGTTTTCAAGATTGCCAAGATGTACATATAGTGTATTATGATGATGTAGAAAATTTTAATTGCAGTAATAATTTTACAAAAAAAATAAATAGAAATTGGTTAGCTACAGATGATAATGGAAACACCTCAAGTTGTGTTCAAGAAATTATGATCAGAACAGTAGATCTTACTACAGTGGCACCAGTTTGTCCTCCAGATTTTTTAGAGGAATGTGTTTTTGGTAGAACGTATGATTTACATCCTACCAATACAGGCTATCCTACAATAGCAGTGAGCGGAAAGACTTTCTCCTTAGATAATACAGCAGACTTTATATGTAATATAAAAGCGACTTTTAGAGATGATACTTTAGCGACAAGCTGCGGTGCATCCATCAATATTGTTCGTACTTGGAAAATAATTGACTGTTGTGCTTCTAATACAATTCTTTGGAGCTGTAATCAATTGGTTAAATTGACAGATTCGACCAACCCTTTGGTTAAAACACCAACATTGTTTGATGCAGTAGTTGACAACAATACTTCTTGTACTTCACGACCTACTTTGCCACGAGCATTGGTAAATGATTGTTCTCCTTATTCTGTTTTGATAATGACGCCATCTGGTATTATTAATGGAAATGGAGGTCAAGTACCTGCGCCTGGACTCAAACAAGGAGTCAATATCGTAACCTATTTAGTTACGGATGAATGTGGAAATAGCTCCACAATGGACATGACAGTCATCGTAAAAGATGAACGCCCTCCAGTTCCAGTTTGTAAGCGATGGACAACAGTGGCAGTTACCTCAAGTGGTACAGGTGTACTTCAAGCAGAGAGTCTTGATGAAGGAAGCAATGACGAGTGTTGTCTTGACCCTGAGAATGCATTTTTGATAAGAAGAATGGAAGATGCTTGTATGATGCCGTTGGATACAACTTTCCAACCTGAAATATTGCTTTGTTGTGCAGATGCAATGGATACTTTGATAGTCGAAATGCAAGTATCTGACTGTGCAGGAAATACCAATACTTGTATAGTCAATGTGATTGTTGATAACAATTTGCCACCAGTAATTACTTGTCCTCCAACGGCAACTATTCGATGTGATCAAAATCCTACACAAACATCAAGAACAGGAAATGTCGTTACAAACCCAAATCGCCAAAGAGCAATTGACGGTTTTGCAACGGATAATTGTAGCTCAATTACGGTTGACTATATGGATGATAACTCGGATGTGAGTTGTGCATCTGGCTTCATAGTCAGAACATGGAAAGCTACAGATATGTCTGGTACAACTTCAACTTGTAACCAAAATATTCATATCCAAAACAACGATCCTTTTGATGGCGATGCAGACATCATTTGGCCAAATGATACTTCAATAATTGGCTGTACCGTATTCCCAGATACTTCTGTTACAGGTGCGCCAATACTCCTTACAGATGGTTGTGATATGGTATCAATGACTTTCAGAGACGATACTTTGAGAAGTTCGTTAGGAGACCAAGTCAAAATATTAAGAGAATGGGTGGTGATCGATGAGTGTCAATATACTTTAAATGACCCGACCAACACTGGTCTTTGGGACTATACTCAAGTCATCCAATTAGAAGATCCAGATGCGCCAACCATCACAGGTTGTAACAGTAAAATTTTCTGTAACGAAAACAATAGATGTCAAAACCTAACAGTAGATTTAAGTATCGAAGTAGATGACACTTGTACACCAGCCGATAATTTAATGGTAAATTGGATTGTAGATGCTAATGCTGATGGTGTTCCTGATTCGGGTCCTGCTTTTGCAGGAAGTGGAATGAATGATAACAATGCTTATCCAAACGGAACACACGAAATCTGCTACGAAGTAATTGATGGTTTTAATAATAGAACAAGTTGTTGTTTTCTTTTCAAAATCATTGACTGTAAAAAGCCAACTGCTATCTGTCAGGACAATAGTATTTCCTTGATGGCAACTGGTATGGTTCCAGCCAATATTATGCTTTTTGAAAACGGAAGTTCTTCTGATAACTGTACCGCAAGAGAAGATTTGAAATTCTCTTACTCAAGTGATGTCAATGATACCGTGCGTGTTTTCACGTGTATGAATATCGGTATCAACCCAATCGAAGTATGGGTGACAGATGAGCTTGGAAATCAACAGTTCTGCAATGCTCGATTGGATGTTCAAGACAATATGGGCGCATGTGCGGCGGTGACCAAAGTTGCCCTCGGTGGTTCTACCAAGAACGACGAAGGCGAAGCAGTGAGCGATGTACAAATGACCATCAGTGGTCAAGGATCTGCGACTATCAGTACCGATGATGCAGGTGAATACATGTTTACCAATATCCCAGCAGGACATGATTACTCTTTGACTCCTTTCAAAAATGATGACTTGAGGAATGGAGTATCAACGATTGATATTGTATTAATTTCAAAGCACGTATTAAACGTAGCAAAATTAGATTCTCCATATAAATTGATTGCAGCAGATGTGAATAATAGTGGTTCTATTTCCACATTAGATGTGGTAGCGATTAGAAAAGCAGTACTCTTTGTTTCTGACGAATTTGTTGGAAACACCTCGTGGAGATTTATTGATAAAAACCACACATTTACAAATCCAGCCAATCCGTTCAACGAACCATTTGCTGAGGTAGTGAATATGAATAATCTAACTCACGATGAGTTAAAAGCTGACTTCATGGCGGTGAAGATTGGCGACGTAAACGGTGATGCCATCCCTAACGGATTGTTGGGCGTAGATGACCGTACTTTCAACGAGACATTGAATCTTACATTACATAATCAAACTTTTGAAAAAGGTGATTTTATCACAGTTACTTTCCAACTGGAAGAAAACGAATCTTTAGCGGGATTGCAATCAACCATCAACTTTGACCCAAGTGTTTTGGACTTGGTAGAAGTAGTTGACGATGGTGTAATTAACCGCCAAAACCTTGGCTTAACCCTCCTCCAACATGGTGCGATTACCCTTAGCTGGGACAACGCAATTAACCAGACACTTTTACACGGACAATCATTGTTCAGTCTGCAATTCCAAACACTTGCGGCTGGAAAGCTGAGCGAGTGGTTAAGCCTTTCTTCTAACTACACAACTGCCGAAGCTTATGCAGCAGATGGCAGCATTTATAACTTGGATTTGAAATTCAACGACGATTCATCAAACAAGGATTTGGTTTTATACCAAAACAAACCGAATCCATTTGCTGATGCAACAGTGGTCGGATTTGACTTGCCAACTGCCTCAAATGTTTCTTTAACCATCTACGACCTTTCGGGTAAAGTGGTGAACAAACAAGATGCCTTTTACAGGGCAGGTTACAACGAATTCAAAGTAGAAAAAGGAATGTTGAATGCATCAGGTGTGCTTTATTACCGCCTCGATACGCCATCCGGTTCTGCTACCAGAAAGATGATTTTATTATCAAACGATAAATAATAAGAATTAGTAACTCGGTTTTTTGGGATTGGGTCTCTCCTCCTTGTGAGGAGGGACTTTTCAAACCGCTTCTCGAGTACACTTTTTCGGAACGAACGAATCTTACATGAAAAATTCTTTTACAAATCTCATGATTTGGTAGTTCATAGAACGGAAAGAATTTACACGAATAATTCCTGAAAATCGCTTCCGCCCTTTCGGAAGGTAAAGAATTAGTAACTCGGTTTTTTGGGATTGGGTCTCTCCTCTTTTTGAGGAGGGATCTTTTTTACCCCTTTTTTTTGAGAAAGGATTTATAAAAACGAAACGACAACTTTGACTTAAAAATTTACACAAATTCTTAAAAACCGTTTCCGACTTGTGGAACAATAAAATTTAGTAACTCGGTTTTTTGGGATTGGGTCTCTCTTCTTTTTGAAGAGGGACTTTTTTGTTTTATAAAGATTTTAACTTTCGTTGTCTTCAGGTTTTTCAGTATTTTTAGTTGTTTCTACAAATGATTCCAGTTTCTTAAAACTCTCTGTGTGAAACTCTTCCATCGGTTTAGCTTTTGCAAATTTTACTAAATCCGCAGACTGCAAAACTCTTTGCACATCTTCATTCATATTCGCATCAAAATCCTTCTTTTCTAACTGATTAATAATTTGTTCAGAAGTAGATTCTAATGCCTGAATATCAAAACGATTTTCTAAATATTCTCGAAAGATGAAAGTCAACTTAGAGTAATAAGTTTTTATTTCTCCCTTTTCCCAGAGTGCCTCTTGTTTCAAAGAAGCGAGTTTTTCTAAAGCTACTTCATGGGCAGGTGGAACGAATATTTCTTCTTCGATGACAACCTCCTTTTTCTTCCTAAAAAAGAAATACCAAACCAAACCCGCCAAAAGTAACAAAACGCCTAAACCAATCAGATAAGGAATGAAATCTTCAAATTTCGTAGGTTCTTTTATGATGGGTTTAATATCTGCAATAGTTGAATCTCTCGCAACAGAACGGGGATTGTCAACCATAAAACCAAGACTATTGGAGTAGGCCGTATCAATTGTATAATCAGATTGATAGACAACAGGCAAGGGTAACAAATTGTAATACCCTGAATCGTAAACTGAAAAGGTATATGATTTTAGATAGCTGCTCGCTTGTTTTTGCCATTTGGTTTCGCCCAAAAACTCAACTCTTTCAGTTGTATCTGTTGAAGTGATGATTGCATCTACCTTTTTTAGTTCAGAATTTGAATTGACTCGAACGTGTAATTGCATCTGATCGCCAATCAACATATAATTGGTATCCAATTTAGTTTGAACTGATACCTGAGCGGTGATTGTTGAACAAAACAAGAAAAGTCCAATGAAGGAGATACCGATATTTTTGAGATGCTTGAACATTAACTATGTGATTATTCTAAATTGTTTTATGTGAAGAATCGTGAACCGTGTGCCCTTCAACCGTGTACCAGTTTTATCTATGAACTTCTTTTCTTAAAAAACTTCAAAAGTGCATTCACATAAGATTCGTCAGTACGAATTTTTACAAAATCAGCACCACTGCGAAGAAAGGTTGATTTGAAATAATTGAAATTCTCTTCAAAGTTTTGTCTGTAATCTTCACGTACTCGACTCGAACCAGTATCCAGCCACATCGTTTTGCCTGTCTCTGGGTCACGTGCTCGAATTAAACCGACGTTAGGTAATTCAGTCTCACGAGGATCACTCAGATGAATACCAACCAAATCATGCCTTCTGGCAATAATGCGCAATGCTTGTTCATAATCTTTGGTCATGAAATCAGAAAGCACAAAAGTGATACAACGCTTTTTTAAAACATTATTAAAATATTGCAATGCTTCCGCTAAATCAGTTCCTTGACCTTCAGGTTCAAAATCGATCAACTCACGAATGATTCTTAAAATATGTTGTCTTCCTTTTTTGGGTGGAATGAATTTTTCCACTTTGTCACTAAAAAACAAGACACCAACCTTATCATTATTATTAATGGCTGAAAACGCCAAAACAGCACAAATCTCAGTAAGGATCTCATTCTTCATCTGATTGACCGTTCCAAAAAAGGAAGAACCACTCACGTCAATCAATAGCATTACAGTCAATTCTCTTTCCTCCTCAAATACTTTGATATGTGGCGTGCCCGTCCGAGCCGTCACATTCCAGTCAATATTGCGCACATCGTCGCCATATTGGTACTCACGCACTTCACTAAACGACATCCCACGTCCTTTGAAGGTACTATGATATTCACCCGAAAAGATATGACTACTCAATCCTTTCGTCTTGATTTCTATTTTCCTGACTTTTTTTAGCAAATCTGCCGTTTCCATAGCGGCGAAGGTACTAAGCTTTGTGTTTTTTTTCTAAAAAAATGGCTTAGATCAAAAAAGCCTCGCAAGTGATTAACTTACGAGGCTTAAGCTTCTTTTGAAAGCGGTCCGGACGGGACTCGAACCCGCGACCCCCTGCGTGACAGGCAGGTATTCTAACCAGCTGAACTACCGGACCTTTATATGAATTTATAGTAGAAAAAATAATACCAAAAATCATATATAAGATACTTCTCTTCCGAAGCGGTCGCAAATGTAAGACTGTTTTGTTAATGGTGCAACCATTCGGCGAAAAAAAATTAAAAAAAATTACCTTGTTCTTAGTTCATGGCTATGATTTGCTAATTTTGTACCTCCGTTTTTCTAAACAATTAATGAGAATATGGTTTTTTTAGAATTTGAAGAGCAGTTGGAAAGCCTATACGCACAACTTGAGAAGATCAAGCAAGTGGGTGAGGAAGGCGAACTTGACGTTAGTTCTATGATCAAGGAGTTGGAAGGTAAGATAAAAACCAAGAGGAAAGAAATTTATGAAAATCTTAGTGGTTGGCAAAAAGTTCAATTATCAAGACATCCTCAACGCCCTTACACTCTTTATTACGTAGAACAGATGTGCCGCAAGTTTATTGAACTGCATGGTGATCGCAATGTCAAAGATGATAAAGCTATCGTTGGTGGCTTAGCAAACATTGACGGGCAGTCAGTGGTCATTATAGGTCACCAAAAGGGAGTCAACACTAAGCTTCGTCAATATCGTAATTTTGGAATGGCGAATCCAGAAGGTTACAGGAAGGCTCTTCGCTTGATGAAATTAGCAGAGCGATTTGGTTTCCCAGTAGTTTCCTTGATAGATACACCGGGTGCATATCCAGGAATTGAAGCAGAAGAGCGTGGGCAAGCAGAAGCAATTGCTCGCAACCTCTTCGAAATGGCTCAATTGAAAGTTCCGATTGTTTGTGTTGTAATTGGTGAAGGGGCTTCGGGTGGTGCAATTGGAATCGGTTTAGGTGATAAATTGGCGATGTTAGAAAATACTTGGTATTCGGTTATTTCTCCAGAATCTTGTTCTTCTATTTTATGGAGAAGTTGGGATTATAAAGAGCAAGCAGCCGAATCATTGAAGTTAACAGCCGATCACATGCTTGATTTCGGAATCATTGACGATATTATAAAAGAGCCAACTGGTGGCGCACATGCAGAACCAGAGGCAATGGCAAAATTGTTAAAACGTTATATTAAAAAAGCCATCGCTGAATTAAGTGAATTAACTCCAGAGGAACGTATTGAGAAACGTATTGAAAAGTTTTCTTCCATTGGGCGATTCGAAATAGTGAAGGAAGGGAAGAAAGTAAAAGCAAGTTAACAAGCAAGTAAATAAGGGGTCAGTTATCCACATTTTTGACTTTACTTGTCTTAAATTAAGAAACGCTCAAGTGCAACTTCCTGATTTCAAAAAATAGTTAAAGAAAAGTGATTGATAATGAGGTTTTCGAGCTAATTTTTTGAATTGAAGAGGAAGTTATTTTTGAGTGATACTAAAAAGAAGCAAAAGATGAATTTCTTTCAAAGACTTAAGAACAAACTTTACTACAATTCTTTAAACAAATCCTTAAATAAAATCCGAACATTGAGGCTTTCCACGAGCTTGGAAGAAGCTGATACAGTAGGATTGTTATTTAATGCTTCAAATCAGGAGCAAACGGCAATCGTTTTAAAGTATGTGAAAACACTTTCTAATCAAGGTAAAAAAGTATCCATTCTCGGATATTTTGATACTAAAAAAGAATTAGAAGATATTGACTTTCCATTTTTTACAAAAAAGGAAGTTGATTTGATAGGAAAGCCAAAAGGAGAAATCGTAGAGCAATTTATGCTACAACCTTTTGACATGCTTATCAATCTTACAGGTGAGACCAATCCCCCCTTCGATTATATCATGGCACTTTCGAAAGCATCTTTCCGAGTAGGGCCATCAACAGAAAATACTTATAGTTGCGATTTGATGATTGATACTAAGAATCCTAACGATTTGGAAAACTTCATCAAACAAGCTGAGTTTTTCTTAAACAAAATGACTACACAACATGAACCAATACCCGCTTAGTGGGACAGGAGTAGCACTCGTTACACCATTCAAAAAAGGAGGCGCAGTTGACTATGCTGCTCTTGAGAAAATTATTGAAAACTGTCTTGAAGGAGGCGTTGATTTTTTAGTATCGCTTGGTACTACTGGAGAGGCGATTACTTTGTCAAGTGAAGAGTGTCGAGCAGTCCTCGATTTTACTTTAAAAATTAATAAAGGTCGCTTGCCTTTGGTTGTTGGTCTTTTTGGTGGAAACAACACCGAGCAACTTTTGAAAAAAATAAAAGAATTTAATTTCGATGGCTTCGACTATATCATGTCGAGCAGCCCTTCCTATAGTAAACCTTCTCAAGAGGGGATTTATCAACATTTTATGAAAATAGAGGAAGTGTCACCGCTTCCGATTATCATTTATAATGTTCCTGGTCGAACGGCTTCCAATATGACTGCGGATACGATTGTTAGTTTAGCGAAGGCAAGCAAAAAATTTGTGGCAGTAAAAGAAGCATCAGGAAATGTTGGGCAAGCAGGTGATATTTTAAAAAACAAACCAGATTCATTAGCTGTTCTTTCGGGGGATGATGCTCTGACGATTCCCTTGATGAGTTTGGGCGCAACAGGTGTTATATCAGTAATTGCCAATGCTTTTCCTTTTGAATTTTCGGAAATGGTCGCTGCTGCTAATGAAGGAGACTACGGCGTAGCGAGACATTTTCATGAACTTTTATTGGATATTCATCCGCATTTGTACTTAGAAGGAAATCCGTGCGGAATCAAAGCAGCGATGCATATTTTAGGTATCTGCGAAAATGAAGTAAGATTGCCTTTAGTTCCTGTTTCAAAAGAAACTTATCAACAATTGGAGGAGGAGATTGGTAATGTGAAGTTTTCTAATAAAATTACTTGACTCTATTAGACTTTAGAGCTTGTTTAAATTTTCATTAGGAATGGTTCAGGAATAAATTGCGTTTCCTATAGGCCGTTATTTTTTTCTTCTGCAAAGGCAAAAAATTAGCAATCAACCGGTCTCAATATTTTTTGGAATAAAGTCTATTGTTGAGGTTCAATAGCCAAAAAAACGTCTGTGCATTGTGCAGACGTTTTTTTTTAATTCTTAATCCTACATCATTATTTGAGGACTAAATATTAGCTGTTCTTAAAGATTTCAATGCGTTTTTAAACAATTTCATTTAAGTGGCACGGCTTGAATAATCAACACATTTGTGACTATCATATTTTCCGCTACTCTTCGTTGAAAAAAAACAATTCCGTAGCTCGGCTATGCAGTGATTTTTTTGCCTTGAGTAGCAAAAAATCTGCGCTGTCAAAAATGACTACTTACTTATGTAATTTTTAATAATATTTTTATCAACGGTTTACGTATTAAATTTTTCGATTTTATTATAAAAAACAATAAATTATTAATTTTTTGATATAAAAAAAACCCACAAAGCGTAAAGCTCTGCGGGTCAATTTATTCCGTTGTGAATCTTACACATTGCACAAGGAATTTGCCTCCTATTTCCTATTCTTCACATCTTCCAAATACCGTTCCAATTCGATCTCGTCGTAAACTAAAACTTCGCGAGGCTTACTTCCATTTGCAGGGCCAACGACGCCCAGTGATTCGAGCTGATCCATGATTCGACCAGCTCTGTTATAACCCAATTTCATTCTTCGTTGTATCATTGATGTGCTACCATGTTGGCTCTGCACAATGAGTCTGGCAGCAGCTTCCCAGTTATCATCCAAATCTGACATGGAGAGTTTTGTACTACCAATCTCTGCATCGTCACCCACGTACTCAGGCAACAAATATGGCTCTGGGAATCCTCTTTGCTGACCAATAAAGTCTAATACTCTCTCCACTTCTGGTGTATCTACAAATGCACATTGCAAACGAATAATATTTCCACCAACGGAAAGCAACATGTCTCCACGTCCAATCAATTGGTCGGCACCACCAGCATCCAAAATCGTTCTGGAATCCACTTTCGCACTTACCTTAAATGCAATCCGCGCTGGGAAATTGGCCTTGATGACACCTGTAATAATATTTACAGACGGACGCTGAGTAGCGATAATCAAGTGAATCCCAACGGCTCTCGACAATTGCGCCAAACGACCAATCGGTAATTCAATTTCTTTTCCAGCAGTCATAATTAAATCGGCAAACTCGTCAATCACCAAAACGATGAATGGTAGGAACTTATGTCCATTGTTCGGATTCAATTTTCGAGCAACAAATTTTTCGTTGTATTCTTTTATATTTCTTGCGTGTGCGGCTTTTAGGAGGTCATACCGTTGTTCCATTTCAATGGTCAAGGCATTTAGTGTGTAAACAACTTTAGCAGTCTCTGTGGTAATTGATTCGTCGGCACCTGGTAAGAAACTCAAGAAGTGATTTTCCAATTTTGAATAAGGGAAAAGCTCTACCTTTTTCGGGTCAACCAAAACCAATTTTACTTGAGAAGGGTGCTTTTTGTACAAAAGAGAAATCAACACGGCGTTGATACCAACAGATTTACCTTGACCTGTTGCCCCTGCAATCAGCAAGTGAGGCATTTTTGCCAAATCGGCTACGAATACTTCGTTGGCAATCGTTTTACCAAGAGCAATTGGGAGATCCATTTTGGCTCTTCTAAATTTCTCGGAAGAAAGTACTTCTCTCAATGAAACGATTTGAGGATTTTTGTTTGGCACCTCGATACCAATCGTTCCTCGTCCTGGAATTGGGGCAATGATACGAATACCCAAAGCCGAAAGACTCAATGCAATATCATCTTCCAAGTTTTTTATTCTTGAAATACGAACGCCTGCTGCTGGTACAATTTCGTAAAGTGTAACCGTTGGTCCAATTGTCGCTCGGATTTTTGTTATCTCAATTTTATAATTTAATAAAGTCTCGATAATTTGGTCCTTATTGGCTTCTAACTCGGCACGATCAATTTCTACTTTATGCTCATCATAACTTTCCAAAAGCGGAAGCACAGGATGTTCGTAAGAAGAAAGTTCTAAGGTTGGATCATACGGTTCAGAGTGATTTTCATTTTCTTCTGTGATGCTTGGCGCTTGTGTAGGCAAATGCTTATTCGCAGGATCGTTTGGATCTAATTCTTTTATTTCTAATTCAGCTTCTCCTACTTTCAAGGATTCAGGTTTTTCACCTTTCTTTGGAGCTACTGACTCAAACGAAAGTAAATTTTCTGTTTTCTTTGGTTCTTCAGTTGCTGGTTTGTTCGCACTTGGTTCAGGAATGTCTCCTTCCAAGGTTGCGCTTCCAGGTCTCAAGGTCGCTGCTGCTGCTGTTGCTGTTGCTGCGGTTGTTGTTGCTACCGCTGCGGTAGTTCTCAAGCCCTGTTTTATAGCTGGTTGTGGCTCACGTCTATATCTTTTGTAAAGTAAATTTTGAAACCAGTATTTGGTGTCTGCCCATGCTTTTTGAGGAGTCAGGTTGTTGAAGTTTGGATTGATATTCCAAATAATAATCCCTGCTAATACAAAAATAAAAAGCAGCATCAATCCAATCACTCCAATAAAACTTTGGAGCCATCCACTTACTACACTTCCGAAAGCCCCTCCCCATGGGAAATCTGAGTTAGGCGTTACAAACCCCAAAAACATAGAAGAGAAAATGAGTGTGAAAAAGGTTGAACCTAAAAATCCATATTTGGCTGACATCGGAATGCCTCTGATTCTATCAAAGCCCAAAACCATCAGGACCCCTACCAATAGGAAAGAAGGCAAACCAAAACCCCAATAAAAAAATAGGTTGGAAACCATTGCTCCCAATCGGCCTAACCAATTGGCCATGTCCAAGTCTTGAAATAATAATTCACCTGAAAATCGAAGCACTCGATCTTGATCTATTTGCCAGGTAAAAAGATAAGAGAAGAAGGCAATAAAAAGGTAAAGTGCAATAAACATATAGACAATACCAAGTAATTTTGGTACACGTTCGTCGTTTATTCCAAATTTAAATCTGAGCTGTCCCTTTTTCTTCTTTGCAGCTGCCATGAGCAATTTTTTTCTATTCGTTTTCCCTAAAAGACAAATTTATGGATTCTTATTGTCTAAATTGAATTTAAACTGATGTTTTGTTTCAACGGTTGGATATAATGAGTTGAAAATCAGTTTTTTAGATATTGAAAAAAAATCAGAAAGGAGATTTTAGTATCAAAAGCGGAACATATTATATAAAATTTGAATCTTAAATATATCCCACCGTTTTCTTTCAATTACCTACCGTTCCTACATTTTAAGATTTTTCGAGGACTTTCTTCTGTATTTTTACCTTACCAAAAATATTAGTATGAATATCGCACCACACAAAACTTTATTTGACTTAGTTGTAGATTACGAAATGACCAAAAGTTTAGAGGAGAACATCTTTTATAATCAAGATGATCTCGTTAGGTTGATTGATTATTTCGAACAGGAGTTACTCTATCAAGAAGCATTGGATGTTGTAGAAAAAGCAATCGAAATCTACCCATATACCGTTGAGTTTTTGTTTCGTAAGGTACACCTATTTATTTTCTCAGAAAGTCCTGAATCTGCACTCAAGGCTTTGCATAAAGCAGAGCTTTTGGTTCCAGGGAGTTTTGATGTTAAGTTGCATAAAGCGTGGGTTTTTGCAGACCTTGGTCTTTTCAATGAGTCTGCAGCGATTTTAAATGATCTTCAGAATAAAATTATTAATAAAAAAGACTTGAGCCTTGTTTATTTTTACGAAGCATTGGTTCAAGAACGTAAAGGCGAAATGAACAAAACTTATCAAACACTAAGAAAAGCAATTGAGTTGGATCCAACCAACAAAGAGGCTTTAGAGAAAATGTGGTTGTGCATTAACCGCTTGAGTTACCAAGAACAAAACATTGAATTGTTCCAAAAAGTAGTCAATGAAGATCCTTACTCTTGGTGGGGATGGTTCAACTTGGGTACAGGTCTCGAATATGCTTGCAGGTATGAAGAAGCAATTGAGGCGTATGAATTTGCAATGGTCATCGATCCTAACATGGATTTGGCTTACCGGTACTGTGCAGAAGTTTGTTTTAATGTAAACAAATTCGATGCGGCATTGAGATATTTTGAGGAGTATTCCAGAAAATTTCAGGCAGATGCTGATATTTATTTAAAAATAGCAACGTGCTATCTTCAGTTGGATAAAACTATGGCAGCTAAAAAATTCCTTTTCATGGCAATTGACGAAAATGAATTTAACGAAGAGGTATATTTTTACTTAGGTGAATGTTGCCAAAGGGAAGGTGATTTCCCAAATGCTATTCTTTATTATAAAAAGGCAATCAATCTTTATCCGCTTAGAGAAGAATTGTTTAAAGGATTGGGTAAAACCTATTTCAAAATGAACAAACCTGAGCATGCAAGGAAATATTTCCAAAGGATGGTGGACATTGGACCAGATATTCTCGATTGTTGGAAAACTTACATTGAGTTTTTATACCAGATCAATGAATTAGAAAATGCGATTAAAGTTATTGATGAAGCATCGGTTTTCCATGATTGTTCTTCTTTAAAATATTATAAAGTCGCTTATCAAGTGGCAATGGGGAAGATGGCTGAAGCTAAATACTATTTAGGGGAAGCGTTAGAGGAAGATTTTCACGGCTACCGATTTTTATTTGAAGCAGAACCGCGTCTTTCTAAGATGAATGACATCACTAAATTTATCAGTGAGTTTGAGCAAAAACGTCATTCGTTTTTGTAAAAAAGCAAAATTGTATAGAATCTCAAATAGAAAGCGGCCTCGAAAAACATTTCGAGGCCGCTTTTTATTTGGATTGAGTAAAAAGATATTTTTGACAAAACACTTGTAAATACTTTTTTGTGAAAAAGTAGTTTATTTTCTTCTATAGTTTTTACGACCGTTGTTATTGTTGTTACGTCCCCTTCCTCCTCGATTATCATTTTTTCGGCCACGACCTCCTCCTCTATCATCTCTTCCTTTTCCTTTGGAACGAGAAGCATGTTTACGAGCATTTGCTCTTGCTAAAGTATCCAATTTCACATCGTCCTTAAATTTGAGTTTACCTTCCGACAAAGCTTCCAAATCTTCAATGATAATATCGTCACTTACATAATGTTCTTTATTCCACGTTCTGTAAGCCAGTTTCATATAGGAACCAATTACTTCTACGAAGGCATCCTTCAAGTCACCGTCCTCCATGGACAATGCCTTTTTTACTAGCTCTTGTACATTATGACCATAATGTCTGAATTTCTTTTGAACTGTTGGATAACCAATGTGAGAAGGTTTTTTACGAGCAGTTTCAGGCGTTGGAATTTCGCCATTAGGTGGCATAACATTGATGTCATACTCCGCAATTCTAAAAACATGGAGCCACATTCTTGCTCTCACATCATCAAGGTTTCGATTTTGTGGTGTAATCTGTACCATCAAATCAACTACTTTTTCGATGAAGTGTTGACGCTCTTCATCGTTTTCCATGGCTTTACCATAGTTGATCATCTCCTGAATATGCCTTCCATACTCTGGCATAATCAAGTCCGATTTTTTTGAATTATAAGTTAAGTTGTGTGATGTATCTGTCATTATTCGATTATTCTAAAGTTAGTTTTTCCATTTTAATTTGTTTTTAGATAAACTTAATTTTTCTAAAAACATTACAAATTACTCAACGGTAACAGATTTGGCAAGGTTTCGAGGTTGATCTACGTTGCAACCTCTCATCACTGCAATATGGTAAGAGAGCAACTGTAATGGAATCACTGAAAGCAGAGGCGTCAAAGGTTCTTCTGTATCAGGAATAGCGATTACATAATCTGCTATTTTTCTTATTTCCTCGTCATCTTCTGTGATGATTGCGATAACGACACCTTTTCTTGCTTTTACTTCTTGTATGTTACTAATGATTTTCTCATAAGCACTTTTGTTTGTACAAGTAATGATAACAGGCATGTTTTCATCTATCAAAGCGATAGGCCCGTGTTTCATCTCGGCAGCAGGGTAGCCTTCTGCATGAAGGTATGAAATTTCTTTCAACTTCAATGCGCCTTCCAATGCTACGGGGAAATTGTATCCTCTACCCAAGTAAAGTGCATTTGGAGCATCTTTCATTTCACTCGCGATGTATTGAATTTGGTCATTCAATTTCATGACTTCTTCAACTTTCGCTGGAATGTTTTCCAGCTCCGTTATCAATCTATTGAAATATTCTTTTTCAATTTTCCCTTTTTTCTCTGCTAAACTCAATGCCATCAAAGTTAGCAAAGTCACTTGTCCTGTAAAGGCTTTTGTACTTGCTACTCCAATTTCTGGCCCTGCGTGAATATACGAACCTGCATCTGTTAACCTCGCGATTGAAGACCCAACGGAGTTTACGATACCATAAGTCAGTGCACCTCTATCTTTTGCTAATTCGAGTGCTGCTAAAGTATCTGCCGTTTCTCCAGATTGAGAAATTGCCAATACGACATCGTTGTGATCAATTACAGGGTTTCTGTATCTAAACTCAGAAGCGTATTCCACTTCTACTGGAATTCTGGCTAATTCTTCAAATAAATATTCTGCAATCAAACCAGAGTGCCATGAAGTACCACAAGCTACAATGATGATTCTATTCGCACTTACAAAACGATTTAGTTGCTCTTGGATTCCTCCTAATTTTACCCATCCTCCTTCTGCACTCAAGCGACCTCGCATACAATCGGCAATCGTTTTAGGTTGCTCATGTATTTCTTTTAGCATGAAATAATCATAACCACCTTTTTCCAACTGCTCAATCTCCATATCAAGTTTTTGAACAAACGGTAGTTGAATTTCATTATCGCTTATGGTTTTTATTTGAAGTTCTTCGCCTTTTTCAATAGTTGCAATTTCTCCATCTCCCAAATAAACGACATGCTTTGTATGTTCAACAATCGGCGTAGCATCTGAGGCGACGAAATACTCACCTTCTCCAATTCCGATTACTAATGGACTTTGCTTTCTTGCTGCAACAATCTTATTAGGTTCGGTTTTATCTAAAACAACGATTGCATAAGCACCTGTCACTTTCGTCAACGCTACACGGACTACCTCTTCAAGCGGCAAATTACCTTGTTTTTTTATCTCTTCGATAAGGTGCACCAATACTTCTGTGTCGGTTTCGCTTTTAAAAGTGTGACCTTGTTTTTTTAGTGCTTCCTTGAGAACGGAATAATTTTCAATAATACCATTGTGCACTAAAACCAAATCGCCATCTCCTGAGCGATGAGGATGTGCGTTAATATTATCTGGCTTTCCATGAGTTGCCCAACGGGTATGACCGATTCCAGTGGAACCATCAGTGTCTTGCCCTTCAGCATAACTGACCAACTCTGAAACTTTACCTTTTCGCTTATATGTTTTAATATCTCCATCAAGCAGGGCTACGCCTGCGCTGTCATATCCTCTGTATTCTAATCTTTGCAGACCTTTGATGAGAATCGGATAAGCCTTTTTAGGCCCAGTATATGCTACAATTCCGCACATATTTTTTATTTTTTATTTGGTGGTTTCTGTATAGAAAATTTTCAATTTCGCTGGATTCTCTTTCGCTTGCGCACCTTTGAATGCTGCTCTTGCAACAGATTGAGAACGAAGATTAGGTTGGAGATAAAGAATATTATCTATTTCACCATCAAGAACTCTTTGCAAGTGAGACGCGATTGACATTTTGTAGGTTTGGACGTTTCCTGAAGAACCTGTCACTATATTTCCTCCAAACCCTTCTCGTATTCGATCAATATTGCCACCTGCAAAAAGAATATCGTCAATTGAAGTACGAACATTCTCATCTCCATCGGGCGCATAACTCAAAATTAACTGTTCTGTTGGAGAATACAAAGAGATATCGTCGTTTGGAAGACTTGTGAGTGTCAACTCTATTTCTGCTCTATTTATAATAACATTATCCAAAGATGAGAGATCGGGCAATGTCATTTTGACAGCTAAACCTTTCATTCCTTGTACAAAGGAAATCGAGTCGGCATTTTCTTGATCATCCCTAAAAGTTTGAACTGGGCTATCTGCAGTCGTTTGATTATAGCTTGGTACTATGACTCTATTAAATCGAAATTGAAAAGTCTCAAAAGTTGAATCTGATGTATGATAGTAAAGATAGATACCAGCGGTAGGATCTACCATATCAAAACTTACCATCCCCTCTGTTGTGGTCGTAGGATTCATGTGAAATCCTTTAAAAATATCTAAGAAGATAGAATCGCTTTCGTAAGTTAGTGAATCAGTGTTCACGATTCTATCCATATAAGAATCATCTAATTTAATTCTAAGTTGTGGTGCAACTTTTACGGAGTCTTCTTGATCGTCTGTGTTTGAGGTGATAATTTCAATAGAATCAACTCCATTTGGAAAAAATGAAATATTATTCATCAAAGGAAGGGGCTCCGTTGCGATTGTAGTATCTGTGGTGTAGGTAGCAGTGCCGTCCATTCTTTCAGATATTTCAAACAAATCAAAAGAAAAAGGCTCTTTAGTGTTTCCATAAAAAGTCGATGTATCGTAAGGAAGTACCAATACAATTGAATCTGCTCTTGTAATTTCATCGAAATCTGGATAAAACCCTGGACCACCAATCCTAAAGTAAAGACTTGCATTTGACTTTCCAAAAATTGGATCTTCAAAATCACCAAAAAGATAATTGGAGTAATTTACAAATTCTGGATCGAAACCAACAACGGTATTACCTGTGATGGTTTTCATACTTATTTTAAAAGTATCTACGATTTGTATTTGACCTTGTTCACCTTCGACTAAATCAGCACCAAGTATAGTTGGCTCGTTACAAGAGCAAAAAATTAGTGCACTAAAAATAAAGGAGACCAATACTAAATTAAAAAACTTCATTCCCACAATTAGATTTTGAAGACGAACAAGTAAACTTGTATAAATAGAAAAAAGTAGCCGTTTCATATTTCTTCTCTTTTTTGAAATAGTTAATTGAAAACAATAAACTAAGGAGTATCAAAAAATGAAAAGTGTTGTATTAAACGGCTACTTTATTATTTCTCTGGGTAGAATCTAAAGAAGGTTAGACTTCTGCCTCAGCTAATAAGTTATTGTAAAACTCAAGATAGGTGTTCAAATAACCTTCCTCAGGTTCTTGAAAATCAAGCACAGGTTTATCATCCTTTGCAATCATATCCATAACTGGCTCTGCCATCGCATCACTACCTAAAATGATACCATCCGAAGAAGCAATTGCTCCATTGTTCAAAGTTATATTATCACCATCACAGTAAGCAGCCAAATTTTCTGCTTCCAGGTTATTGATAGATGCTTTTTCAATAAAATCTTTGGTAAATGTTTCTTCCAAAGAATTTTCATAAGCCGAATAAACCAATTTTGAATTTTCAAAAAGTGGTTCATTGCCGTATGCCTCTTTGATGTAAAGAGGAATCAAACTAGTCATCCAACCGTGGCAATGAATGATATCAGGTGCCCAACCGAATTTTCTAACCGTCTCAATTACACCTTTACAGAAGAAAATCATTCTATCTGCATTGTCTTTAAAGGGCTTTCCGCTATTATCTTCAAAAACTTGTTTACGTTTGAAAAATTCTTCATTATCCAGAAAGTAAACTTGCATTCTAGCACCCTGCAAAGTGGCAACTTTGATAATCAATGGATAATCATCGTCATCCACAATAATATTCATTCCCGACAATCGAACTACTTCGTGCAATCTATGTCTTCGTTCGTTAATCGTTCCGAAACGAGGCATAAGCACTCTAATCTCCATTCCTTTTTCCTGAACGAATTGGGGTAACTGGCGGGCGATAGTTGAGATAATTGATAAATCAGTGTAAGGCGCCATTTCCTGAGTTACAATCAGGATTTTCTTTTTCTCCATCATTTCAAAAATTAAGTTTTCCTATAGTTACAAATGTCCTTTGTAAAGGAGCGCAAAGATAGCAAAAAAGTCAGGTTTTAAGTACTTTTGCCCGCCTTTGAAAGGTATTTGCCCTATTTTTAACGATTTGTTTTAGTTTTCAAAATCATTATTTGCATGTACGTATTTAAAACAGTAAAAGATTTACAAAATTATGTTGCTAACAATAAAAGAGAGGGCAAAACAGTAGGCTTTACGCCTACTATGGGCGCTTTGCACGAAGGGCACATGTCACTTTTGAAGGTTAGTAAAGACAATGCTGACCTTTCTGTTTTCAGCATTTTTGTCAATCCAACCCAATTTAACGACGAAGAGGACCTCAAAAAATACCCACGCCCGATCATTGCTGACATTGAACTTTTAGAAGAAAATGGCTGCGATGCACTCTTTTTGCCGAGTGTCGAAGAAGTTTACCCAAACGATCCACAACCTCTAAATTTAGATCTTGGAGCATTGGATAAAGTGATGGAAGGAGAATTTAGACCGGGTCATTTCGCAGGTGTTGCACAAGTGGTCAAACGATTACTTGACATCGTTTTGCCTGACCAACTGTTTATGGGACAAAAGGATTTCCAACAATTTACGATTATTCAAACCATGATTAATCAATTGGAAATTCCTACTGAATTGGTTGTCTGTCCAATTATGCGTACCAAGTCAGGTTTGGCAATGAGCAGTCGAAATGTTCGCTTAAGCGAAAAAGGTAGGAAAGAAGCGACCTTACTTTCCAAAACATTAAAAGCTGCTAAAACAAAAATCGATTCTTCGACACCGGATAAAGTCGAAAAATGGGCGATGAAAGAATTAAGTGCTCCGGGTTTTGAACCAGAGTATTTTACCATTGTTGATGGTCATACCTTGCAGCCCATAAAAGAATTTTCAGATACTGATTATGTCGTTGCTTGTTTGGCCGTTTGGTTGGAAGGGGTACGATTGATTGATAATGAAATCCTGAAATCGTAACGCGGAGCGGTGCTCCGCGAATGTCGCTTCAGTCAACAGAAAGCTATCACACTATTCGATTGAAATTGATTTTTTAAATAAGGAATGCTAAGATAAACGCTCTTTGTTATTCCAAAATAACATTCGCGGAGCACCGCTCCGCGTTACGTATGAAAGTACACATCATAACTGTTGGCGACGAAATACTCATCGGTCAAACCATTTACACCAACTCTGCTTGGATGGGACAACAACTCAACCTTATTGGCGCAGAAGTAATAGAAATCACAACCGTCTCAGATGAACACGATTCTATTTTAAATGGTATTAGAAAAGGTTTAGAAAAAGCTGATATTGTTTTGATGACTGGAGGTTTAGGTCCAACCAAAGATGATATTACCAAGAAGACAATCGCTGATTTTTTTGGAGAAGGAATGACTTTTCATGAGGAAACCTTTGCTCGTTTGACTAAGCTTTTTGCAAAGTTTGGAGTGACCGTTCAAGAAGCGCACAAGGTGCAATGTATGATGCCCAACAATGCTACCATTATCAATAACGATATGGGAACTGCTCCTGGAATGTGGTTTGAATATGGCGAAAAAGTAATGGTCTCGATGCCAGGCGTTCC